>JBEKLK010000033.1:0-25788 GCA_050010235.1 Rhizomicrobium sp. | reverse complement strand
GATCCAGGATTGCCGCGATGTGCACGGGAAAATTTCGCAGCTGAAGCAACTCGCTTAAGCCCGCTCGGCCTCTGAGGGCCGGGTCCCGTGACTTTTCATATGACGGCGACTCCCATGGCATTCCTGCGCAATCGCACGGTCAATCTGATCAATCTGCACTACGGCATCCAGGCCCTCGCAATGGGCATGGGCGGCGTCTTCTATCTCGTCTTCCTGCTTCGGGCCGGTTTGTCGGCTGCCTTCGTGCTCTGCACGCTGTCGCTGATCCTGATCGGGCGCTTCCTGATGCGCCCGGTGGTGCTGATCTTCGCAAAGCGGTGGGGATTGAAACCCGCGCTCGTCGTCGGAACGACGGTGCTGGCCGCGCAATACCCGATGCTGTCCCAAGTGCATGGCGTGGGTTCAGCCCTCGTGGCGCTCATTCTGGTGTCGTCGCTCGGCGACACGTTTTATTGGTCGACGTTCCATGCCTATTTCGCCTCTCTGGGGGACAACGAACATCGCGGCCACCAGATCGGCGCGCGTGAGGCGCTGGCGGCGACTGTCGGCATCGTTGCACCCCTGATGGGGGCCTGGGCGATTGTCACGGTTGGACCCGGCATCGCCTTTTCGTGCGTCGGGCTCATCCAGGCGCTTGCCGCCGTCCCTTTGCTGGGTACACCGAACGTCCCGGTTCTGCGCAGCGCGCCCGGCGCATTCCGCGCTGCGCTTCCCGGTATCTATTTGTTCGCCGCCGATGGCTGGTTTGCGGCAGCGTTCTTCTTCGTCTGGCAGATGGCGCTGTTCCTCTCGCTGGGCGAAAGCTTCAAGGCCTATGGCGGCGCAATGGCGCTGGCCGCGCTGGTCGGTGCTGCAAGCGGCTTGCTGCTCGGCCGGCACATCGATGCCGGCAATGGAAGACGCGCGGTCCTGATAGCCTATGGCGTTGGCGCGCTGACATTGGCGTTCCGGGCAGTGAGCCTCGACACGCCCTGGCTCGCCATCGGCGCCAATGCGCTGGGTTCGCTCGCCTCCTGCCTGCTGATCCCCGCGATGATGACGGCGGTTTACAATCTCGCCAAAGCATCGCCCTGCGCGCTGCGCTTTCATATCGCGACAGAAGGCGGATGGGATGCCGGCTGCGCCGCAGGTTCCCTGATCGCCGCCGCATTCGCGGCCTATGGCGCGCCGTTGGGCGCACTCCTCGCGCTCGGTTTCCCGGGACTCGCGGTATCTGTGGTCCGGCTTCGCCGCTATTACGCCGAGAGCGGCGCACGGATCGAGCCCGCGCCTCTGCCGTTGGCGCCGCCGGGGATCAATCCGATGTAAATGCTATGCCGCCTGCGGCGTATCCGCTGTGGCATGCGCGTCGACATGTTCGGGCCCGCGGGGATCGAGTTCGAGGGAACCGGGAGATGCCGTCGGCGGTACGGCCACGAAGTGCTCATGCGTTTCGTCGGGCGCCGCCCGCACCATCGTGATCCGGACGATCGTAAATATCGTCATCAGAAGGTGCACGGCAGCGGTGTAGAAGAACAGCGACGCCATCGCACTGTGCGCAATGATGAACGCCGCGAGGAACGGCCCGATGATCGAGGCCAGCGCGTTCACCAGCAACAATGTCGCCGAGGCTTCGATGAATTCGCTGCGCACAAGCCGGTCATTGGCGTGAGCGATCGACAGCGAATAGAGCGGCAGCATCGCTGCGCCGAAGAACAACGCCAGCGGATACAGCAGATAAGGATGATCGGCGCTCACATGGCCCAACAGCGCGAGCGCCACGCCGCCGATCGAGGCGGCGCCGCAAATCGCCGCGATGATCCATCGCCGATCCAGCCGATCCGAGAAACGCCCCAGCGGAAACTGGATCACCGTACCGCCCACGATGAACGCACTCATGAACAGCGCCACGCCGAAGGTCGAGAAACCGAGCGATTGGGCATAGACGGGCGCCAAGGTCCAGAATGCGGCATTTGCGAGACCCACGGTGACGATACCGGCCACGCCGACCGGCGCCATCCGCATCAGCCGCATCACCCTGAGGACAGGACGGGGTTGCGGGAGGGGTTGCGGCAACCGCGTGAGACCCATGGGCACCACGCAAAAAATGTAGAGCACCGCAGCGAGGCTGAAGAGCTGGTAGCCCATGGGGGGCGCTGCCAGGAGCAGCCATTGGCCCAAGGTCAGACAGGTCAGATTGACGATCACATAGGCCGCCAGAATGCGCCCGCGGGTTTCATTGGTGGCGCAGTCGTTGAGCCAGCTCTCGATCGCCATATAAACGCTGGCCGCCAGGAAGCCGAAAGCAGCGCGATCGGCGAACCACATCGTGGGCTGGGTGAAGATCGGTTGGACCAGAACGGTCGCCGAGGTGAGCGCGGCCGCCACCGCAAAGGTGCGGATATGCCCCACCCGCGCGAGCAGCCTGGGCCCCACGAAACAGCCGACCACGAAGCCCAGATAGTAAAACGAACCCATCCCGCCGATGGCCAGATTGGAAAAGCCCTCGAGATGCGCGCGTACGGGGGTCAGCGTGCCGATGAGGCCGTTTCCGAGCAGCAGAAACGCCGTCGAGAGCAGAATCGCGCCGATGGAATAAAGTTGAGGTGCCATGATGCCCCGGGGAGCCGCCATGCTCCGCGGACTCAATCACCGAGCATATCTCGCGCGCGCTCGGGGCGAAATTGCGGCACGTAACATTCAAAATCGGCAAATGGTCTTTGTGTCGCAACCGCCCTGGGGCCCGACGATTCCGATCGTCGAGGCCCTCTACAGATACCGCAGCAGGACGAAGCCGAGCACAACCAGCACCAGGAAGACGACAAGGGCCACTTCCAGATAGCGCTCGAGGATCTCGCGGGCCTTGTCGCCGAACAGATGAACCAGCACGCCTTCCAGGACGATGAAGCGCAGGGATCGCGTGATCGCGGAATAGAGCATGAACGCCGCGAACGGCACGTTGGCGAGGCCGGCTGAAATCGTCACCAGTTTGTAGGGCACGGGCGTCAAGCCCTGAACGACGATGAGATAGGCATGCGCGGCGTATTTTGCCCGCAGCGCTTCCACTTCCGAGAGAGGGATGTGCAGGGCGCCGATCAGCCACAGACCGAACGTTTTCCAGAACAGCGCGCCGATGGCGTAGCCCAACATGCCCCCGGTGACCGACCAGAGCGTGCACCAAGCCGCGACGGCAAACGCCCGCTTGCGGTTGGCAAGCATCATCGGCAGCAGCATGACGTCCGGCGGGATGGGAAAAAACGACGCCTCCGCGAAGGCGATAACGCCAAGCGTCCACCAGGCATGCGGGCCGCTGGCATGCGCAGTGAGCCAACCGTAAAGCCTGCGGACAGGTCCACCGCCGCCCGCACTTTTCGCAATGTCGCTCATGTGCCCCTTCGCCTTGCGGCCCGCTTTCCTAGCACGGGCCGGCGTCCGTCGCGCAAGCTTGCCGCTGAGCCGGTGTTTCTCTAACTTTCGCGCGCTTTCGAAATCCCAGGAAAAATCGGCCATGGCAAAGCGCAAATCGGGGAAAGCCGCCGGGGGCGGAAAGCGCAGGACGCCTTCAAAGAAGAATCTCAAACGCAACGCCAAGTCTGCGGCGCCGAAGTCCGCGTCAAAGCAGTCGGCCCAGACCAAGCGCGCCTCCATGCTCCGGCCGCGAAAGACGATTTTGCGCCGGACGGGCGCCGCCCCGCGCCAGGTGGCGCCCCTGAAGCGCGTCGTGGGACACAATCCCTACGACACCGATCTCGACCGGACCCCCGCGAATTACGTGCCGATGACGCCACTGACATTTCTCGAGCGCGCGGCCGGCGTTTTTCCCGGGCGGACCGCGATCATCCATGGCGGCCAGCGCCAGACCTATGCGCAATTCTATGAGCGCGCCCGCAAACTTGCCTCCGCACTTGCCAAGCGGGGCATCAAGAAGGGCGACACCGTCGCCGTGATGCTCGCCAACACGCCGCCGATGCTGGAAGCGCATTACGGCGTGCCGATGACGGGCGGCGTACTCAATACGCTCAACACACGCCTCGATGCCGCGGCGCTTGCCTTCATTCTCGATCATGGCGAAGCGAAGGTGCTCATCACCGACAGGGAGTTTTCCGATACGATCCGCCAGACCTTGAAGCTCGCCAAAGTCAAACCCTTCATCATCGATTATGACGATCCCGAATTTCCGCAAACGGGCGAGCGGCTGGGCGGAATCGACTATGAAAGTTTCATCGCGGGCGGCGATCCGGATTTCGCCTGGCAGATGCCGGATGACGAATGGGACGCAATTTCGCTCAATTATACTTCCGGTACCACGGGCAATCCCAAAGGCGTTGTGTTTCATCATCGCGGCGCGGCGCTGATGGGCTACGGCAATGTGATCTCAACAGGCATGGGACGACATCCGGTTTATCTGTGGACCTTGCCGATGTTTCACTGCAACGGCTGGTGCTTTCCGTGGTCGCTCACGGTCGTGGCGGGAACGCATGTGTGCCTGCGCTGGGTGCGCGCGAAGGCGATCTTCGATCTGATCGCAGAGCACAAGGTCACGCATATGTGCGGCGCGCCCATCGTGATGTCCACACTGGTCAACGCGCCCGAGGCGGAGCGCCGTGCGATGCCGCACAGAATCGAATTCATTACGGCCGCGGCGCCGCCGCCGGAGTCGGTGCTCGCGGCGATGGGTGAAGCGGGCTTCAACGTCACCCATGTTTATGGGCTCACGGAAACCTATGGACCCGCGGTCGTCAACGAATGGAAGACCGAATGGGACGCGCTGGAACGCGGACCGCGCGCGGCCAAGAAGGCGCGCCAGGGCGTGCGCTATCACGCGCTCGATGCGCTGACCGTGATGGATCCCGAAACCATGGAGCCTACGCCGGCCGACGGCGAAACCCTGGGCGAAGTGATGTTTCGCGGCAATGTCGTGATGAAAGGTTATCTCAAGAACCCAAAGGCGACCCGCGAGGCGTTCGAGGGAGGCTGGTTCCATTCGGGCGATCTGGGCGTGATGCACGCCGACGGCTATGTGCAGCTCAAGGATCGCTCCAAGGACATCATCATTTCCGGCGGCGAGAACATTTCGTCGATCGAAGTGGAAGATGCCCTCCTCAAGCATCCGGCCGTGATGTTCGCGGCCGTTGTCGCGCGGCCCGACGAGAAATGGGGCGAGACGCCATGCGCTTTCGTCGAGCGCAAAGCGGGTTACGAGAATACGACCGCCGAGGAATTGATCGAATATTGCCGCGGCCAGATCGCGCGCTACAAATGCCCGAGGCAAGTCGTCTTCACCGACCTGCCGAAAACCTCGACCGGCAAAATCCAGAAATACAAACTGCGCGAACAGGCGAAATTGGTGGCGTAACAAATTCGACATTCGAGTCGGTCAACCATATAGAAAAAGACTTTAGCGCAGAGGACGCAGAGGATGCGCAAAGGGCGCAGGGGATGACTGAGAACGAGATCGGCAGTGCGATCATAAATTCGGCGATGAAAGTCCATTCGGCCCTTGGGCCTGGTTTACTTGAGAGCGCTTACGCGCTCTGTCTTTCTCACGAACTGACAAAGCTCGGCTTGATTGTGCGAAAAGAGGTTTCGATCCCTGTTCGCTACGAAGACCTGATAATCGAGAATGGCTGCCGGGTTGATCTTCTTGTTAACAACCTCGTACTCGTCGAATTGAAGGCCGTTGAGACCATTTCACCAGTCCATCGTGGTCAGCTATTGAGCTCCCTTCGTCTTGGTGGCTTCCGGCTTGGATACCTCCTGAATTTCAATGTCGCGCATATGCGCGACGGAATTACACGTTCTGTCAACGGACTCTGACCTCCTCTGCGTCCTCCGCGCACCCTCTGCGACCTCTGCGCTAAAATCTTGTTGTCGACCGGAAAGTTTTTCCAAGACGTCCTGCGCAAATCGCCCTAGTCTCCGCTTCGCTTGAATCATAGCGGGGCGCAATTGGATCGGCCGCAGGCGAGCAGGCTTGCCCTGCTTTTCATCTTCATCACCATGTTCGTCGACACGATCGGACTCGGCATCATCATTCCGGTGGTCCCCAAGATCATCGCCGAGCTGACAGGGCACAATCTCCCGCCCGCACAGGCGCTGAGCGAGGCCGCGCGTTATGGCGGCTGGTTGTTTTTCGTTTATGCGCTGATGCAATTCCTCTGCGCACCCCTGATCGGTAATCTGAGCGACCGGTTCGGGCGGCGGCCCGTATTGATCCTTTCCCTGCTGACCCTGGGCTTCGATTATTTGCTGACGGGTCTCGCCCCCACCATCGCCTGGTTGTTCGTTGCGCGGTTCCTCTCCGGCGCTGCGGGCGCGGCTTACCCGACCGTGAACGCCTATATCGCCGATGTCTCTCCGCCCGAGAAGCGCGCGGCCAATTTCGGGCTTACCGGCGCGGCATTCGGGCTTGGCTTCATCGTCGGTCCTGCGATCGGCGGCATGTTGGGCGAATATGGCTCGCGTTTGCCGTTTTTCGTCGCAGCAGGCCTGGCACTGGCCAACGCGCTATTCGGCCTCATCGTGCTGAAGGAATCTCTGCCGGCGGACCAGCGGCGCGGCTTCGAGGTGTGGCGCGCCAATCCGTTCGGCGCGTTCAAATCGCTCGGCCGCTTTCCCATGATTGTGGGGCTCTTCGCCGTGATCGTATTGATGCGGCTCGCACACGATGCGAACCCGGCGGTGTGGACCTACTACACAATGCTCAAATTCCACTGGTCGCCCAGGCAAGTCGGCTATTCATTGATGGCCGTGGGCGCGATGACGGCGATCGTGTTCGGCTTCCTCACGCGCATCATCATTCCGCGCATCGGCGAGGAGCGTGCCGTCTATATCGGGCTCGCCTGCGGTGCGCTCGGATTCACGGGCTATGCGCTGTCGACCCAAGGCTGGATGATCTACGCCTGGATGTTGCCGTGGGCGTTCATGGGGCTCGCAAATCCGGCGCTCAACGCGATCATGTCGAAGCTCGTGGGACCCAACGAACAAGGCGAGTTGCAGGGCGCGCTGGCCTGCCTGGGCTCGCTCACCTCCATCGTGGCGCCGCCATTGCTCACCAATCTGTTCGGCTATTTCACCGGTGCGGCAACGCCCATCTATTTTCCGGGCGCGGCGTTTCTCGCAGCGGGATTGTTTCTCGTCCTGGCCGCTCTCGCCTTCGCGCGCACCCGGCACGTGCCGGTCACCAGCCCGGCGGAGTAAGAAGCAAAACCTCGTTGCCGCGAAGCGCAAATGACCGCAACCGGCTTGGCACCGGTGCATCGGCAACGCGGACGTGGAGGGGATCTAGTGGACGCTGCTTCGCAGTCGTTCCAATTCGTCTTTTATTCGGAGCTTTTCTTTTTTGAGCGCTGCGATTCGGACTTCATCCCAGTCCGGATGGCTCATTTCGGACTCGATCAAGTCCTGCAATTTCTGATGCTTTTCGGACAGTTCCTGCATGTGTCCCTGCAGTGCCATTGCTTACCTCGCCACTAGAAGGGATTGTAATTGAACCACCAAAAGGGCCTTCTGTCACGGCCTACTTCCGGGCGTGGCTTCCAAACTGTAAACCCCCACCATGGCGGAAAATGCGAGACAAAAGGCGGTAAAATCCCGGCTTGTCGTGGGCTTGAGCGGGGCTTCGGGGGTCGCCTACGGCATCAGGCTGCTGGAAGCCCTGAGGGATCTGGGGGTCGAGTCGCATCTGGTGATGAGCAAGGCGGCCGAGATGACCATCGGCTACGAAACCGACCTGACGCCAAGGGATGTGGCCGCCAAAGCGGACCAGGTTTATGCCATCGGCGACATCGCGGCGCCCATCGCGTCCGGCTCGTTCAGGACGGGCGGCATGATCATCGCGCCTTGCTCCGTGCGCACCATGTCGGAGATCGCCACCGGGGTGACATCGAGCCTGCTGACGCGCGCCGCCGACGTCGTCTTGAAAGAGCGCCGGCCGCTCATCCTGGTCGTGCGCGAGACGCCGCTGCATCTGGGTCACCTGCGCACGCTCGTGCAGCTTGCCGAAATGGGCGCAATCATCCTGCCGCCCGTGCCGGCCTTTTACGCGGAACCGCACAAGATTGCAGACATCGTCGATCAGATGGTCGGGCGCATGCTCGACCTTCTGGGCTATGATTGGCCGCAGGTCCGGCGCTGGGGCGAAGATCTGTCGAAGGGCCGGCGCCGCGCAAAGAGCCGCAGAACGTCTACATGAACGAAAACGACGAAGATCATGTGTTGCGCGCGCAGCTTGCGGCGTTGATGCAGGAGCATCGCGATCTCGACACCGCGATTGCGGCAATGATCGATTCCGGCGTGCGCGACCAGCTTCAGCTCTCGCGGCTGAAGAAACGCAAACTGCAGCTCAAGGATCAGATCGCACGCATCGAAGACGCGCTGCTGCCGGATATCATTGCGTAAGTCTCTTACTTCGAGCCGCGCTTCTGGCGATACATCGCCGCGTCGGCACGTGCCAGCGTCGCTTCCGCATCTTCCGCCGCTTGGAGCTCGAACGTGCCGTAGGAAAATCCGACAGCTAACAGCCTGCCGTCCCACATTGCGGGACTTTCCGTGAGCCTGTCCATCAGCACGGCCGCCTTTGCATGCGCCTGCGCCTCGTTGGCGTGCGACAGAATGATGCCGAATTCGTCGCCGCCGAGTCGCCCGACCACGTCGCTGTCGCGCACATGGGTCTGCAAGGTCGCCGTGAAATGCGCCAGCACGGCGTCGCCCGCCGCGTGCCCATAGGTGTCGTTGATCAGCTTGAATCCATCGAGATCGAAATAGACGAGGCTCGCAGGCGTGCCGTAGCGCGCCGTGAATCCGATATGGCGTGTCAACTCGCGCACGAAGGCTCGGCGGTTCAGAAGCGGAAGAAGATGATCCTGATCCGCGGCACGTTCGATCTCCTCGATGCGCGCGCGGCTCTCTTGCAACGCCTGCCGGAGGCGTTCGGCTTCGCTCACCATTTTCAACATCGCGGCGCGCACGTGCGGGGTGAATTCGGCGTCGGGGATGCCGAGCAGCTTGGCGCTGGGAATGACGGCCGGATCGGCGACCGCCACTGCCCGGCGTGAACGGCCGTTGGCGCTCGCCGCCTTGGCGGCGCGGTCGATCCGCTGGAGTGACATTTCCTGTCCCGATTCGATACAGCCCCGGGGGATTAGGCCTGCAGGGCTTTAACAAAGCGTTTATGTCGGTGACCGAACTCTTAAAGAAAAGGCTTCTTTCCTTGGCATTTTCCGGCTCTATAATGGGCCGCTTCTCCCCGTGCCGCGCATCCGCGGCCTTAAGGCACGAAGCATGACTGCCCCGCTTATCGGCCTCATCATGGGAAGCCAGTCCGACTGGGCGACCTTGCGCGCCGCCTCGGCGATGCTCGATTTGCTGAACATCCCCCATGAGACCCGAATCGTCTCGGCCCATCGGACGCCCGAGAGGCTTTATGCCTATGCGAAGGGCGCGGCGGCACGCGGGCTGAAGGCGATCATCGCAGGCGCGGGGGGCGCAGCCCACCTGCCCGGCATGACGGCGTCCATGACGATCCTGCCCGTGCTGGGCGTGCCTATCGAATCGAAGGCGCTCAAGGGCATGGACAGTCTCCTGTCGATCGTCCAGATGCCGGGAGGCGTTCCGGTCGCGACCTTCGCCATCGGGGAAAGCGGCGCCAAGAACGCGGCGCTCCATGCCGCGGCGATTCTGGCGCTGTCCGATACGGCGCTCGCCAAGCGCCTCGAGGCCTGGCGCAAGACGCAGACCGATTCCGTTGCCGAAACGCCGTCCGACACCGCGCAATGACATTGACCGCATCACGCGGCTCTCCCGTCGCCCCGGGAGGCACGATCGGAATCCTGGGCGGCGGACAATTGGGCCGGATGCTCGCGCTGGCCGCCGCGCGCCTGGGGCTGAAAACGCATGTCTTCTCGGACGACGCACAAGCGCCGGCGTTCCAGGTGGCGGCTGCACGGACACATGGCGATTATCGCGATGCGCGCGCGCTTGCCGTTTTTGCGGCGACCTGCGACGCGATCACTTTCGAATTCGAGAACGTGCCGGCCGAGACCATCGCGCAACTCTCACAACTGAAGCCCTGCCATCCCAATGCGCGCGCGCTCGCGATCGCGCAGGACCGGGTCGACGAAAAAACATTCCTGCATAGTCTCGGCATCGCAACGGCGGAATTCGTGGCCGTGGATTCATCCGGCGACGCGAAAGGCGCGCTCAAACGAACCGGCGCGCCCGCGATCCTCAAGACACGGCGCCTCGGCTATGACGGCAAAGGCCAGGCGAAGGTCGCGAGCGCGGACGATATCGCCACTACGTTGGCGAGCTTCAAGGGCGCGCCGGCCATTCTCGAAAGCCTGATCGATTTCCATTTCGAGGCATCGGTCGTGGCGGCGCGGGCGGCGGGCGGGCAATTCGCCGCCTACGATCCACCGGAAAATCTGCACGCCAATCATATTCTCCGTCGCTCGACCGTGCCGTCGCGTCTGAGCGAAGGGCAGGCCCGCGAGGCGCAAACGATCGCGCAACGCATCGGCGATGCCCTCGATTATGTCGGCGTGTTCGCAGTCGAACTGTTCGCCACGCGCGACGGCGGATTGCTCGTCAACGAGATCGCGCCGCGGGTCCACAATTCCGGGCATTGGACCCTGGAAGCCTGCGCCATCAGCCAGTTCGAGCAGCACATCCGCGCGGTCGCAGGCTGGCCGCTGGGCGATCCTGCGCGCCATTCCGATGCGGTGATGGAAAACATCATCGGCGCGGAGGCGGCGGACTGGCAGGCGCTGGCCGCGCGCGGCGGTGCGCTACATCTCTACGGCAAACCCGAAATCCGCGCCGGCCGGAAGATGGGCCACGTCACGACATTGTATACGAAAACGTTGCGCTGACATTTACAATTCGCGAGCTTCCAGCTATATCGTGCAGCCATGTCGATGAAGACGCACAAGACGATGACCAAGACGCCCGTCAACGGGGCGTTGGGAATTGTCGCGGGCTGAACATCGGCAGAACTGCGAAGACCCAAAGCCCCGCCGGCAACGGACGGGGCTTTTGTTTTTTTACCAGGTGCTTAATGGAGAGTCGCATGCGTGCGAGACAACCGCTCAGAAATCCCACCGTCGCCATTATCGGCGCGACCGGAGCCGTCGGCCAGGAATTGATCGGCTGCCTGGAACGGCGCAATTTCCCTCTGTCGAAGCTTCGTCTGTTCGCGAGCCCGCGCTCGGCCGGAAAAAGACTGCCGTTCCGCGGCGCCGAGATCGCGGTGGAAGCACTGGGCGAGAATTCGTTTGCGGGCATCGACATCGCGCTGTTCTCGGCCGGCGGCGAGACGTCGCGCAAATTCGGGCCCATTGCCGTCAAGACCGGCGCGGTCATGGTGGACAATTCCTCCGCCTTCCGGATGGACAAGGACGTGCCGCTGGTGATCCCGGAGATCAACGGAAACCGCATCGCAGAACACCACGGCATCATCGGCAATCCCAATTGCGCGGCCATCGCTGCCATCGTCCCGCTATGGCCGATTCACCGCAAAAACCGCATCAAACGGCTGATCCTCTCGACCTATCAGGCGGCATCCGGTGGAGGCGCGGCCGCCATGGAGGAATTGCGCGAATCCACGCGCGCCTATCTGGACGGACGCGCCTTCGAAAACCGGGTGCTGCCGCACCCTTACGCGTTCAACCTGTTCAGTCACAACGCCAAGATCGATCCCGAGACCGGCTACAACGACGAAGAGACGAAAGTCATGCGCGAGACCAGTAAGATCTTCGAAGATCCCGACATCGCCGTGAGCGCGACCTGCGTGCGGGTGCCCGTGCTGCGCGCGCACTGCGTCGCAGTCAATTTCGAATGCGAGCGACCGATTGCGCCCGCCGAGGTGCGCGCGCTGCTGTCCGACGCGCCGGGTGTGAAAATCGTCGACGATTGGGAGCACAATTATTTCCCCATGCCCAAGGATGCATCGGGCCAGGACGACGTGCTGGTAGGCCGCATCCGTCGCGATCTCAGCGATCCCAGCGGCCGCTCGATTGCACTGTTCACGGCGGCCGATCAATTGCTGAAGGGTGCGGCCCTCAACGCGGTGCAGATCGCCGAGCGATTGGTGGGATAGGCGCAACAAAAAACCCGGCGGCTGGTTTTGAGCCCCGGGCGGAGGATTCCGTTGTGGCGAAAACCGTATGCGATTTGATCAATTGGTACTGGCCTGTTTAGGCCCTAAGTGGTCCACTTTCAATTCGCAGTGGCCGGTTTTGCTTGACACGCTCATTTTTTCCTTTCGGACGCTAGATGAAATAGGCCACCTAGCTATTTTTTCGATCACAGAGGTGGTGCCAGTCTGTGTTGAAATGTGATGTTTCTTGCGCGACACCGGGAGCCGCTTTGGGGTCAATCCCGGCTGCGACGAGATCGTGAATGCTGAGAGACATGGGCGGATAAGCGCAGTTTGGTTTGCAACTGACATTGATCGTGTATGGCCGCGTCTTAGATGACACTGGGACTCCGCAATCCCAAGAGGCCGGCTTTGGAACGGCCCCAGCAACCGACGTTGCGCACAAGACCCCGAGCACAATGGCCGCACGCCCACGTCTCATTTCTTGCCTCCGTCGATTACGTTGAAGCGCCCGCGAAATTGACCGTACTGCGGGTCGATTGGATTGTGTCGCTGCGGTCTAGGTTCATCGGACTTTCGGTTGTCGTGCCGCCCGGCAGAGTGCCATCAAGCGCGGCGTCAATCAATTCGCCGATACTCCAAATATGATCCGTGACGCCCAATTGCATCGCGGGCGTGATACGCAATGCCTCGTGCACGCGGCAGAAATTGTAGTGCATCGCGTACAGCGCGACGGCGGCGACGTGATGCTCGAACTTCTTGCTAAAACCATTCGTCAACCGCGTGAACCGGCGCTGATGCATCCTCAACGTGAGGTTCTGCCTTTCGATGTATGACGTGCTGATGTTTTTCGGCGCGCCTACTACACTGCGTACTTCTACCTCTACTACCTCACCCGGAGAATAACGGCGCGCTGGGTCCTCAGAGTTTCCACCAGCCGCATATTTTTTCACGATCACGCCATGCGAGTAGTCTTTCTTGAACGCGCGCTCGATTGCCCAAGGATAGGAATTGAGACCATCCGTGGAAATCTCGGGAGCGCCGATCACGCGGGCGCGCACATCGTTCGCGAACGCCAGCGTTGCGTCATGGGTGCGCTTGCCGGTGTAGTAAGAGACGATTGCCTTCGCGGACCCCGCGAGCGCGATGTAAGTATATTGATCGCCGACGGTATCGGGGTCCGTCTCCCGCACCGCCTTGCGCTTCTTTCCGACGAATTGCCAGATTTCATCGAACTCCAAACGCGCCACATTCAGATCGCGCATAAGTCGATTATGGACCTTGGCGCAGCCAAATCCGACGCGGGCTCCCAGCCTCATCACCGTCTCGCGATTGACGCCAGTGAGCCTTTCCGTGGCCCTAATGCTCACGCCTTCGCAAAGGGCCGAGATCGCTTCAATCTGCTTTTCGCGGGAGAGGATATTCATGGCAGTCAGTCCCCTAAATTGGCTCCCCGGCTGGGTGTCGGACCCAAGTCTCTCGTCTGTAAGGCGATTATCCTGCCGTTAGACGACCGGGGAGAAAGTCTCCGTTTCCGTTCTCTAGTTATCATATATGCAGACTAATTTGCGCTTTGCAAGAGGAAAAACATCAGATATGATAACTTTTATTCGAAAACGGAGGTTGCTATGGCAGGCAAGACCAAGGAGCCGTCATGGGAGGATCGGGCGTCCAGGTTTCTCAAGGCGGAACTGAAGCGGGCGGACGTGACCTATGAGGAACTGGCGGTCCGGCTCAAAAAGCACGGCCAGAACGAGACCAAGGCGTCCATAGCGGCAAAGCTGGGACGGGGCACATTTTCGGCAGTCTTTTTCCTTACAACTCTGGCGGCCCTTGGATTGGACAAGGTACCCTTAGAGGATGTTTAGGGGCGCAATAGTGGGGCGGCCAATTGAATGAGGATGAACCCAGCGAGGCTCACCAAGCCGAAGCTGTAAGCGCCATATCTGATACGAACGCGGCGGGACAGATCGAACTTCCCGCCGTCGAGACTGCCAACGCCCAAGGCGGCTCCCAAGGCACCAATGGCGCTGGCGGTGAAGACGAGAAACCATCCAAGAATTTTCTTTTCAGACTCTCGCTGAGTGAATGGCTCACCTTCCTTGTCGGCGCTGGCACGCTGGCGGTCGCGGTCTTGGGCTACATAAACGCTCTGGACACCACCGACATCAAACACGCCGTCTCCGATATTTCCGCTTTGGCTACTCAGACAAAGCGGGAGGCGGACCAGTTGCACGATCAGTTCGGTCAAATAAAGCGGCAAGCCGATGATGCGGACACTGAAGTCAAAACCCTCGGGCAACAGTTCGGGCAAATGCAACAGCAAACCGTAGCTCTGCAAGGAACTGCTACTGCTGCCCAAGGGCAATTGACTGAAACTCGAATCGAACAGCAGCCGGTCATTTCGGTTATTGATCCGACGATGGTCAGAAATGGCGGTCCGTCGCCGTTTTGGGACATCACCGTCGATGCCCAAAATAGCGGAAATATCCCACCGAAATGGGCAGAAACCGTTTCCAAGTATGATCCTGTGGAAAGCGATTCTGGGGGAATGGGCGTCAATTACGCCCAATCTCCCGATGATCCAGAGAAACTTTTTAGCAGCCAATTTGCAAAAGACTTTGCGATAAGCAGCACCAAAGTCTTTGGATCGCGCATTCCAATCCAAGTCGCGCAGGCAAATATTCCTGAATGGGCTCTGTTGGGCGAGACTAAATCGGCTGATGGAATCTCCTTCTTTCCTCACGGCTATTTCTTGTACGGCGCAATAAGATATATGGATTGGCTGCGACCAAAACCACACTTGGTGAAGTTTTGTTTCGTAATTCAGGCAGAAGGTATGATTGTCGGGGCAGCTACAGAGACTCGTGCTACAGGGCGCTCTACCGAATGCCATCACTGGAATTGTGCCGACGAAGAATGTAAGGCAGACAAACGCAGCTATGACCGAGAAATGGTGGCAGTTAACAAAGCCAATGCACTGTGTCCCATCAACTCGTATCCGGCGTGGGTTACGAACAATCAGACTCTTGCACAATACGAGAAGCAGGCGTGCCCCACGGGACGGCCGTATTTGAAGGCAATCCCACAATTCCAGCAGCAGATGATGCAGCAAATGCAGCATCCGCAACTCCCACCCGGAAACGCCACGCCGCATTAAAGGGGATGCGGCCAGCGCCGCTCGCGCCCACACGGCGCGCTACTCCAGTTTCCATGCCTCCGACCTAGTCATGCCGCGGCCCTTTGCGAGGGTCGAAAGTGGCCTGATTTGATCGGAGGAGTGGCCGGAACCGGCCAGTACCGATCAATTCGCGCAAGCACAATTTTTCGTGCGGATGCAAATTGTTGGAACGATCGTCGAATCTTTGCGCAGAAAAATGTTCAAGCCCGCTTGCCGCCGCGCAGGAAATCCGCGAATGACGGCAATCCCTTAGCGCGTTCGCGAAAGTCGGCTTTAAGCTTCTCGAAGCGCATCACATTCTCGATGCGATGGTCGAGGAATTCCTGGGTGGCGGCTTCGCCGTCGCTGTCGTCCGTGAACCAGCGCAGCAGGGTCGCCGAATAGACGGCGGCCAGGATCGCGCGCTTGGTGTAAAAATTGAAATCCGTCGAAGTGTCGCCGATCCCGCGCCAGATCGTGTCGACCGTGCGATAGAGCAGCTTCGCGCCCATGGCCGCGTGGGGGGGCAAAGTGAGAAATGCCGCGGCCCGGCGCGTGGCTTCCTTGTGCGGCCGAAGCAATGCCAGCCGTGTCGTCACTGCCGTCCGGATGCGGTCGCGGATTTTCATCTGAGCGAGCTTGAGCTTTCCCAGGCGTTTTTCAGTTTCGGCGTCGATGCCATCCGAGAACGCCTCGACGAGGCTGAGCGGGCCCTCCGGAAACAGCCGCGCCAGCGAAATCTTGTCCGGCCGCCGCGTCGGCCAGCACCTTGTCCGTGAAGCCGTCCTGCGGCACATGCGGCAGGGCAGCCTCGACGACGGCGGCTTTGAGCGCGGCATCGTCGCGCGCGGTACCCGCCGCGGCGGGCTTGCGAGGCGCACGCGGTTTGCGAAGCTTCGGATCGGCGCCGGTCATTGTTCGCCGTCCGCCGGCACCCAATGGCGCGCTTCCGATTCGAAAATGAATTTCGTCATGTCGTGCATGCGCTGGGGATAGAGAATGCCGTCCAGATGGTCGCATTCGTGCTGCACGACCCGGGCGTGAAAGCCCTTGGCCGTGCGCGCGATGGGCCGTCCTTCGGCATCGAAACCGCGATAGCGGATATGGGCCGGCCGCTCGACCAGACCGCGCAATCCGGGCACGGACAGGCAGCCTTCCCAGCCGCCTTCGAGGCTCTGGTCCATGATCTCGATCTCGGGGTTGATGAGGATCGTCAGCGGCGCGGTGTGGTCGAAGCGTTCGGCTTCCGCCACGTTCGGGTCGGCGCGTTCGTCGGGCGCCTGGAACACCACCACCCGCAGGGGGACATGGACCTGGGGGGCCGCGAGGCCCGCGCCGTTGGCATCGATCATGGTCTCGACCATGTCGGCGACGAGGCGGCGAATCTCCGGCGCGCCCGGGTTGACGACGGGGTCCGCCTTCCGTGCCAGCACCGGATGGCCCATTCGGGCGATCTTGAGGATAGCCATGGTCCAAATATGGGGTGGGGCCGTGCCCCGGTCAAAGCGGCCAAATGGCGGCTTTTTTGGCGGGGTAGACACCCCATAGGCCTTCTGGTAATTAGCCCGCCCTTACGAAAATGGCCTCAAGGAGCTGCCTTTGCAGATCATCGTTCGCGACAACAATATCGATCAGGCGCTGAAGGCGCTGAAAAAGAAGATGCAGCGTGAAGGCATCTTCCGCGAGATGAAGCTCCGTGGGCATTACGAAAAGCCGTCCGAGAAGCGGGCCCGCGAGCGGGCCGAGGCGATCCGCCGCTATCGCAAGCTGCAGCGCAAGCGCCTGCAACGCGAAGGCGTTCTGCCGCGCTGAGCTTCTGCGAGTGAATTGCGAAATTCGAGGCCGCCTCCGGGCGGCCTTTGTGTTTGCAGGCGTCAGTGCGTTGTGAGGAAATTTAGCGCAGAGGACGCAGAGGATTGGCGGGGGACGCAGGGAGGCCGATGCGTAGCGCGATTCTCGTTTCGTAAGGACTACTTCCTGCGCGCTTCGCGCGCATCACTTTCCTCAGCGTCCTTTGCGCTTCCCCTGCGTCCTCTGCGCTAAATCTTTTTATGCCGAAGTCACCCGATAGGCACAGCGACTTGCACCCGCGAGAATGTGCGAGACGCGTTCCACCCGCACATCGCTCCCCAACACCCGGTTGAACAGCGCGAGCTCTTCGCGACAGAGCCCCGTGCATAGGCGCGCCGCCGCGCAGATCGGGCAGTGGTTCTCGACGAACAGCCAGTCGCCCGTCTCGGGATCGCGGCGCACATCGGCCATGTAGCCTTCCTGGCTGCGGATGCGCGCAAGCGCATCGAGGCGCGCCTTCAGCGAGCGTTTGTCCGCCACGCGGGCCCCATAGATTTTTTCCTGCTCGGCGGTGCGCAGCTTGAGAATCTTGTCGAGCCCCTCTTCGCCGAATGTCTTTCGCATCTGGACGACCAGATCGGCCGCCAGCGCGGAATGGGAATCGGCGAAGCGGCCATTCGCGGCCGGCGTCGCCTGCCACAGCTTGGCCGGACGGCCCCGTGCGCCGGCGCGTTCCTCATATGCGGCGAGGCCCTCGCCCTCGAGGCCCGCCAGATGCTGGCGGACCGCCATGGCCGTAATGCCCAGCGTTGCCGCCATCTCTTCGCTGGCAACCGGCCCCTCGCGCTTCAGAAGGTCGAGCACGGCCGCGCGTCCGGCCGGCGGTTTGGGAGTAGATTGGGCAAAGGGCTGCTTCTCGCGCATGGCCGGAATAACTAAAGGAGAGGCTTGCGAAATACAAGCGTGCAGGACTAAGATTTAAGAAAGGTCATGCTTTCGAAAAGGAATGCGTCATGTTCACCGCCAGCGGCGTAACGCGCAAGGAACTCGAAACCCAAACGCGCAAGCTCGTGCGCAAGGCGGGCAAGCAGGTGCTCCTGATCGCAAGCGAAGGACGCCTTTTCGCAATCGCCAACCGCTGTCCGCATGAAGGTTATCCGCTGAGCGAAGGCACCCTCGGGGCCGGCTGCGTTCTCACCTGCAACTGGCACAATTGGAAATTCGATCTCACGCAAGGTACGGCCCTGGTCGGCCGCGATCCTGTCCGCACCTATCCGATCGAGGAGCGCAACCGCGAAATCTTCGTCGATCTTGCCGATCCGCCGGCCGAAGCGCGGCGGGCACGGGCGCTCGCGGGCCTTGAGGCCGCCATCGCCGACAATGACGGTGCGCGCATCGCGCGCGAAGTGGCGCGGCTCGAACATGCGGGTTTCGATGCACAGGAGGCGGTCATCCACGCGTTCCGATCGCGCAACGATCGACTCGAAGAGGGCATGACGCACGCTTATGCCGCGGCGGCGGACTGGCTTGCCCTGGCCGAACGCGCGACATCGCCCGAAGCCCATCTCACGGCACTGCTCGAGCCCATCGGCCACATCGCTTGGGATACGGAAGGCGCGAACAAATTTCCGTACTCAGACGGAAAATCTGCCTGGGACCCGGTCGCGTTTGTCGCGGCTGCCGAAGCCGAGAATGAGCCGGCGGCGCTCGCGCTGATGCGCGGCGCGCTGGCCGAACATATTCCCTATGCGAAAATTCGGCCGGCCATCGCCGAAGCTGCACTCGCGCATTACGCAGATTTCGGCCACTGCGCGATCTATACCTTCAAGATCGGACAGTTGATTGCGCGGCTGGGCCAAGACGTCTCCGAGCCCGTATTGCTTGCGCTCACGCGCAAGATCGTCCTGGCGACCCGCGAGGAACGGCTGCCGGAATTTCGTTTCTATGAAAAGGCGCTCGCGGCCTGGGACAATAAAGGCGCCGAGCCCGCTCGCGCGACGGATTTCACCGGTCACGCCATCGACGCCACGCTCAAGCGCGTGCTTGCGTCTTCAGGCCGGCCCATCCGCGAAATCTATGACGCGCTGGTGGGTGCGGCGGCCTGGAACCTCACCCATTTCGATCTCGGTTTCGATCGGGCCGTGGACAACGCCATCGCCGACAATATCGGCTGGCTCGATTTCACCCATGCGCTCACTTTTGCCAATGCCTGCCGGCACATCTGCGAAGACCGGCCGGATCTCTGGCCCCGCGCGCTATTGCAGCTCGCGCTGTTCATCGGCCGCAATCGCAAATATGTGCGGGGCGACGAAGATGGATCGCGCTGGCGCGTCGCCGACCGCGGCGCATTCCTCGTGCGCGAACAAAATGCGCTGTACGACCACGGCATCGTCGAGCCGATCATCGCCTGTCATCATCTGAAGGTGCTGTTTGCGCTGGAAGACGAATTGACCGCCGCGCCCGACGCGCCCTGGGCGGACGAAATGCTTGCGGCCGTGAACCGCTATCTCTCCACGCCCATGAAGCGGCATCACGGGCTGCGCACGGCATCCCAGGCGCTCGATTTCGTCGCGAAGGAAGCCTAGGGCGTTGCGCAATCCGCGCAGACGGTGACTTCCACCGTTACGTGGCTCAGATCGGGATGGCGTGCACGCAACGCATGCTTGATCCGTTCGGCCGTCGTCTCGTCCGGGCTCACGAGCGACACGATCAGCCCGCGATGGCCGGGCCCCAGCCGCCACAAATGCAAATCGGCGACGCGTGCGCCGAGTTCGTTCTCGATCATGGCGCGGATGTTTTTCGAAAGTGTCGGATCGGCTTCGGCATCGAGCAGCACCATGCCGCTGTCGCGCACGAGGCCATAGGCCCAGGAACCGATCACACCGGCGCCGACCAGGCCCACGAGCGGATCGAGCCAGCGCACGCCATAGATGAGGCCTGCGCTGAGTGCGAAGATCGCGAGCAGCGAGGTCGCGGCGTCGGCCAGCACATGGACATAGGCCGCGCGCATATTGTGATCGCCATCGGCATGGGAATGTTCATGATCGTGATCGTCGTCGTGCGCATGGCCGTGGGAATGCCCATGCGAATGATCATGTGAATCGCGCAGGATCAGTGCGCAGATCAGATTGACGGCCAGACCGATCGACGCGATGTAGAGCGCGCTTCGGTAATCGACCGCGATGGGTGAAGCAAGCCGCTCGATCGATTCGATGGCGACGCCGAGACCCGCGGCGCCCAGCGCGATGGCGCTGGCAAAAGCCGCGAGGTCACCGAACTTGCCCGAGCCGAAGCTGAAGCGTGCGTCGCCGGCATGGCGACGCGCCAGCCAATAGGCGCCGGCCGCGAGTCCCAGCGCACCGACATGGGTCGCCATATGGACGCCGTCGGCGATGAGGGCCATCGAGCCGAACACGAGACCCGCTACGATCTCGACCACCATGAAAACGGCCGTGACCATGGCGGCGAGCCGCGCGCGCTTCTCGCTGCGTTCATGACCCTCGCCCAGAAAGCGGTGGTCGTGGGTCCAAAGGCCGTGTTCGTGGGTGTCGTTGATCGCCATGGCGCCACACTAATATAGGGCGCGCGAGGAAACTACCACGGGGCTAGAAGCGCTCTTCGCCTTCGTGCCGGATGGCATCCGGAAAGTCGCGATAGAGCGCGAAGGTCAGATTGCAGACCTGCGAATTGACGCCGAAATGCACGGATTCCGTGGGGTCGCGCCGCGACGCCGCCAGATTGAACGCCCGGTCGAGCTGCGCCATATCGCGTGTCTCAATGACGACGTGGAACTCGCCCAGGTCGCGCGGCCCGAGGCCCAGCTTGCGGCGCGCGAGCCGCCAGCCTTCGATCGATCCTTTCTCCTTCAGATGCTCCATATAGGTGCGGAACGCGCGCGCGAATTCCACATCCTTTGTCCCGGGCTTGAGATCGAACCAGGTGTGATAAAGGTCCATGGGCCGCGCTCCTGTTGGCGCGACCACTCTAACGCAGCGATTTCGACGCACGCATTGCCGAACACGCGAAACACCAACGCGTCCCTTGCATGGCGAAAGCGGACGGCCGCTGTCAGCGAGCGATCGCCAGCGCCGCGATCACCAGCAGAACGATCGACAGGAACGTCAGATAGAGCGCCACATTGAATCGCAGCGAGCGCCGCAGGACGAGATTGAAAACCGCGCGGACGGCGTCGGCGTGGGGCTCGCCGGTCTTCCTGCGATAGGGCCAGAGCGTGCCCCTGAGATTGGCCATCACCAGAAGCGATCCGGCCAGCATCAGCAATAACGACGCAAGAACCACTCCCCTCGGCCAGCCATGGTCGATTGCGAAGATGTCGACGACGACAAAGATACCCTGCGCGCCCAGAAGCGCGCCTGATTTGGCCGTGTTGTGCGAGGCGCCGTCGCGGAGGAACTCGATGGCGCTTTCCCTGGAACGGTTGCCCACCATTTCGGCGAACACCGAAGCGCGGTCTTCGGCGCTGATGGGCACACCGAAGACTCGCCAGAGAAATTTCAGCATGGGACGGTTCTAATCGAGGTTCTTCACGATCTCTTCGGTCATCTTCTTGGCGTCGCCGAAGAGCATCATCGTGTTGTCGCGGAAGAACAGTTCGTTCTCGATTCCCGCATAGCCGGATCCCATGCCGCGCTTGACGAACAACACGGTCTTGGCCTTTTCGACATCGAGAATCGGCATGCCGAAAATGGGCGATTTCGGATCCGATTTCGCGGCGGGGTTGGTCACGTCGTTGGCGCCGATCACATACGCCACATCGGCCTGCGCGAATTGCGAGTTGATGTCTTCCAGCTCGAACACTTCGTCGTAAGGCACGTTCGCTTCCGCCAGCAGCACGTTCATATGGCCGGGCATGCGGCCCGCAACAGGATGGATGGCATAGGAGACCTTGACGCCTTCCTTCTTGAGCTTGTCCGCCATTTCGCGCACGGCGTGCTGCGCTTGTGCCACCGCCATGCCGTAACCCGGCACGATGATCACCGAACCCGCATTTTTCATGATGAAGGCCGCGTCTTCCGCTGAGCCCTGCTTGACGGGACGCGTTTCGACCTTGCCGGCCGCCGCCACTTCGCCGCCGAAACCGCCGAGGATCACCGAAACGAACGAGCGGTTCATCCCCTTGCACATAATGTAGGAGAGGATCGCGCCCGATGAGCCCACCAGCGCGCCGGTAATGATGAGCGCGGTGTTCTCGAGCGTGAATCCGATGCCCGCGGCCGCCCAGCCCGAATAGGAATTGAGCATCGAGACCACGACGGGCATGTCCGCGCCGCCGATGGGAACGATCAGCGTGATGCCGAACACGAAGCTCAGGACGGCGACGGCCCAAAAAGTCCAATGCGCCTGCACCATGCAGAAATAGACGATGAGCGCCACGATGGAGGCGAAAATCAGGATGTTGAGCAAATGCCGCGCCGGCAACAGGATCGGCGCCCCGCTCATATTGCCGTTGAGCTTGGCAAACGCGATCAGCGAGCCCGCGAAGGTGATCGCACCGATGGCGACGCCCAGGCTCATCTCGATCAGGCTTTGCAGTCGGATCGCGCCTTCCTCGCCGATGCCATAGGCGTGGGGCGAATACATGGCTGCGCCTGCGACCAGCACTGCGGCAAGACCCACAAGGCTATGAAACGCCGCGACCAGTTGCGGCATGGCCGTCATGTGGATGCGCTGCGCGATCACGGCGCCGATGGTGCCGCCGATGGCGATGCCGCCCAGGATCATGCCCCAGGTGACCGCATCCGTGACGCCCGCCACCCACAAGGTGGTCGCGACCGCAATCGCCATACCCAGCATGCCGCGCCGATTGCCGGTGCGCGATGTGACCGGGCTCGAAAGCCCGCGCAATGCGAGGATGAACAACACGCCCGAGACGAGATAAGCGAGCGCGGCAAGATCGGCCTGCAAACCCGGGCTCATTTCTTCTCTTTCTTCTTGTACATCGCAAGCATGCGGCTGGTGACAAGGAAGCCGCCGAAGATGTTCACCGACGCGAGGATCAAGGCGACGAAACCAAGACCTTTGGAAGTCCACGAGCCGCTCGAAAGTGCCGTAACGGACACCGCGATCAAAGCTCCCACCACGATCACTGACGAAATCGCATTGGTGACGCTCATCAAAGGCGTGTGCAGCGCGGGCGTGACGGCCCACACCACGAAATAACCCACGAAGATCGCGAGCACAAAGATCGAAAACCGGAAGACAAACGGGTCAATCGCTTCCATCGTTGCTATCCTTTGAGCGCGGGATTGACGATCGCGCCGTCGCGCGTGAGGCCCGCGCCTTTCACGATCTCGTCGTCCCAATTGAGCGCGAGCGTGCCCGTCTTCTTGTCGACGATCAGCGACACGAAATTGAGCAGATTGCGCGCATAGAGGCTGGATGTGTCGACGGCGAGCCGCGCGGGAAGATTCGTATAACCCATGATCGTGACGCCATGAACCTCGATCACTTCATCCGGCTTCGACAGCGGGCAATTGCCGCCCTGCTCCACTGCGAGATCGACGATGATCGAGCCCGGCTTCATCGTCTTGACCATTTCTTCCGTGACCAAAACGGGCGCCTTGCGGCCGGGGATCAGCGCCGTGGTGATGACGATGTCCTGCTTTTTGATCGTTTCGGCGATAAGGGCAGTTTGCTTGGCCTGATATTCCTTCGACATTTCCTTGGCGTAGCCGCCCGCCGTTTCCGCCTGCTTGAACTCGTCGTCGACCACGGCGACGAAGGTTGCGCCCAGCGATTCCACCTGTTCCTTGGTCGCGGGGCGCACATCGGTTGCCGACACGATGGCGCCCAGGCGCCGCGCGGTCGCGATGGCCTGCAGGCCCGCCACGCCCACGCCCATGATCAGCACGCGCGCGGGCGCGATGGTGCCGGCCGCGGTCATCATCATCGGCATGGCGCGGCCGAATTGGGCCGCGGCGTCGATCACCGCCTTGTAACCGGCGAGGTTCGCCTGGCTCGACAGAACGTCCATCGCCTGCGCACGCGAAATGCGCGGGATGAATTCCATCGCAAACGCAGTGACCCCTTGGGCCGCCAGCTTGCCGATCGCTTCTTTCTCGGTGTGCGGCGCCAGCAGGCCGATGAGCACCGCTCCCTTTTTCATCAGCGAGATTTCGGATGCATCCGGCGAGCGGACCTTGAGCACGATATCCGCGTCGCGAAGAGCGCTCGCGACATCCGGCGCAATCTCGGCTCCGGCCGCAGCGAACTCAGCGTCCGATACGCGCGCGCCGGCGCCTGCTCCCGCTTCCACACTTACCGTGAGGCCGAGCGCCTTGAGCTTCTTGACGGTATCGGACGTCGCCGCGACGCGGGCTTCGCCTGCGCGGCGTTCCTTGAGGATGGCAAGTTTCATAAGAGCGGGATCGCTCGCCTCAGTTGTGGGTGCGGAAAATGAACAGGAAGACAAACAGGATCACATTGCCGACGACGATCCACTTAATGAGCTGCAGAAAACCGTGCCAGGTTTTCAGATGCTCCTTCATGTCCGCGTCACTCATATTCGCGCCGTGGCCGGAATCAGCCGTCATGCGTATCCCCAGAATCTCGATTGCGAAGCGGCCGGACTATAGCAAACGCAAGTTGCGCGGCAACCGACAGTTTAGAGAGGCCTGGGTCGCGGAACCGAATGTTCCCAATCGGCCAGCAAGGCACGCAATGCAGCCACCAGCGCGAGGGGCTGGTCGAGCAGCACATGGTGCTGGGCCTGGGGAATCTCGACCACGGGTGCGGCCCGGCCCAGAAGATTGAACATGTATTCCCCGATCTCCGCGGGAAGCAGGATCGAATTCTCGCCCCGGAAGATGGCGATCCGGCATTTGGTGGATTTGAGTCGGGCGGCGGTGTCGCCGATCGAGAAACTTTGCCAGATGGCGGGATCGAACTTCCAGGTGAAGCCGCCCTCGACCGGCTTCAGCGAATGGCGGCCCACCCAATCGACGAGGAATAGATTGTCGCAGGTCTGGGGCGGCATCAGCCGGAAGCGCGCCAAGGCGTCGGCTATGGCGGGATAGACATGATGCGGCTTGGGATCTCGGCGCGGCGGACCACCCGGTCGGCCGGGCGGATTCACCGGCGAATCGACAATGACGGTGCCAGCAAGCCGGTTGCCGTAAAGAGCGCCCGTCAGGATGGTGACGAACCCCCCGAAGCTGTGAGCCACAATGATGGGCGGCTCGCCCACTTCGAACATGCCGGCGTCTTCGCAGACGGCCAGCTGCTCGTGGACGAAAGTCTCCATCGCATAGCTTTGGCGCCAGTCGGAATCGCCCATGCCGGACAAATCCATCGCGGCGACATTGTAATCGCGCGCGAGATACGGCGCGATGAACGACCACCAATAGGCATGCGCGGCGTTGCCGTGCACGAGCAGAAGACCGGGCTTCGTGCGCGCACCCCAATGCAGATAATGAATCCGCGCACCCTCCACCTCGACGAATTTGCTTTCCGGCTCGCTGGCCGTGACCGTCTCGAACCATTTCGGCGCCGGCGGCAACGCACCGTGGAGCGGCGCGAGCGGGCCTTCCGTGGCCATGAACATTTGCGAGAACGGCGTTTGCGAATCGGCCATCAGCGGCGCTCGGGCCGCGGGCCCAATGTCTTGAAGATGCCCGTGCCCGTCATGATCGTGCGCTCGCCGCACCAGATGCGGCCTTCGACTGTGAAGATGTCGTCGTCCTGCCCCACGACCTTGGCGGAGCCTTCGACCCAGTCGCCGAGCTTCGCCGCCGAAATGAAA
>JBEKLK010000032.1:0-16277 GCA_050010235.1 Rhizomicrobium sp. | reverse complement strand
GATCGTGCTGGCTGGCGCGTTCGAACAGTTTTCCTATGCCGGCCGCCTGAAACTCCAGCCCGGCGATGTGCTCATCAATCCGACGTTCGATTGTCATTCGAACCGAATGATCAGCCCTGGGACGACATTGATACGACTTCCCTGGCGCTACGAAGCCACATTTGGTGGGGTATATCGAAATCTTTCCATCGGCGCGATTGAAAGCGCGGCCGCCCGCGATGCAGTGGAAGCGACGGGTCTGCTGGAAGAGCAGCTGATCGGCAAAACACACGCGCCGTTTCCGGTTCAAGACTGTTCCGACAAGCTGGCGATCGATCTTGGAGTGAATCCGGGATTGCGCATATCGGGATGGGCCGAGCGGCAAGGCGTGACGCGGGAATATGCATGGCGCCGCTTTATCCGCACGTTTGGAGTGGCCCCGGCGCAATTTCGTTCGGAATTGAAGGCGCGCGCCGCCCTCCTGAAGATTGCGAGCTCGAACGATCCACTATCCATGATCGCGGCGGACTCCGGATTTGCCGATCAACCCCACATGACCCGCGCAATCAGATTGCTGACCGGCGGATCGCCCGCCCAATGGCGAGGCACGCATTTGTTCGAGACGAACGCAGCAACGTCTGCCCGCTCGTTCATTCGCCCCAGACATCCCGGGCGAAGCGCAGGAAATTGAGCCCGAGAATCTTTTCGATGCGCGCCTCGGGGTATCCGCGCGCCTTGAGCAGTCGCGACAGTTTCCGGAACTGCTCCACGCCCCTGAGGTCCACCACGAAGGGATAGGAATCGGCGCGCTCGCCCGTGGCGCCCAAACCGCTTTTGCGCCGGTCCTCGACCTGTTTGGCCAGGAACGCGCCATAGGCGCCCAGATCGTCGATTGGCGTGGCCGAGCCGTCCGTCCCGATGCCGACATGATCTTCGCCGCAGACGTCGACGGCATGATCGATATGGGCGACCACGTCTTCGGCGCGTGCCTGCCCGTCGGGTTTGAGGAACGGCATGAAGTAGATGCCGACAAATCCGCCTTTCGACGCCACCAGCCGCAGCTCCTCGTCGGATTTGTTGCGCGGCAGGTCGGTCAGCGCGCGGCACCCGGTATGATTGATGGAGATGGGCGACGCGGACGCACGCGCCGCATCCAGGCAGGTCCGCGTTCCGCTGTGCGAGAGATCGACCATGATGCGGCTCGCATTGAGCCGTTCCACCACCTCATGGCCGAACGGCGAGAGTCCCGTGTCGTCGACCGACATGCAACCGTGGCCGATCTGGTTGGCGGGATTGTAGGTCAGCTGGATCACGCGCACGCCGAGGTCGGCGAAGATATCGGCGCGCGACGGGTCCGCGCCCATCATCGCGCCATTCTGGAAGCCGTAGATGATTCCGATCTTGCCGGATTTTTCGGCGGCCAGGATGTCGGCTGCCGTATAGACCTTCACGAGATCACCGGCATAGCGGCGCAGGATCGCGTCCCACACGCCGATGGTGCGGATGGTGTATTCGAACGGCTCATCCGCGCCGCCCACATAGCCGAGAGTCACGTTGACGGCCGTGACGCCTGCCGCATGCGTATCGCGGATCGCCCGCGCATCGACATCCGGCATCGACGAATCGACGAGGTTGTCGCCCTGGGGTCGGGCGAGCGCCAGATTGGGGTTTTCGAGTCCACCGAGAGCGTTGACGATCATGATCAGCGCCGCTCGAATTTCGGTTCGCGCTTCTCGCGAAAGGCGGTCAGCGCTTCGGCGTGGTCGGCGCTTTTCACCAGCGCCTCGAATTCCGTGCGCAGGGCGTGCGCGGCGTCGGCGGGCGCGAGATCGACGGCCCGTGATGCCACCCGTTTGGTGGCCTCCACCGACAGAGGCGCGCGCGACGCAATGCGCTCGGCCAGCGCGAGGGCGGCAGGCACGAGGTCGGCAGCCGCGTGAACGCCCGTCACCAATCCGAACTTCTCGGCCGTCATCGCGTCGAAAGGCAGGCCGGTCAGCAACATATGTTTGGCGCGGCCCGCTCCGATCAGGCGCGGTAGACTCCACGCAGACGCGATCAGCCCCACATTGACGCCCGCGCACACGAACTGGGCTTCGCTGGCGGCCAGGCGGATATCGCAAGCCAACGCAAGTTCGAGGCCGCCGCCAGCAGCCCAACCATTGACCGCGGCAATGACCGGCAAACGAAAACCTTCCAGCCGATCCAACAGATGGGCGAAGGTCGCGGTCGAATCCCCCATACCGGATTTCAGCGCTGCTGCCCGCTCCTTGAGATCGTCGCCGCTGCAGAAGGTGCGGCCCTTGCCGGTCACGATCACGGCGCGGATCGCAGCATCGCGCTCTACGGCGTCGAGTTTTTCGAGAAAAATCGTGCGGACGGCGCTTCCCAGGGCGTTGGTGGGCGGATTGTCGATTTCGAGAAGCGCGACGGACGGCGCGCCCGTCCTGCAATGGATCGTGCCTTCGGCCATGGATCGTTTCCTGCCTTTGCCCGGGCGGACAGGAGCGGGGCCAAACCGCCTCTGTCAACGAAAGATTTGGGGGGGTCCCTGCCAAGTGCCGGGAACCGGGCTTGCCGCGATTCATTACCTCTATGGCTGGGCTTCTTGGCGATATCCCCCAGTCGACAGGGTCCGAAGATGCAACATATGGCAATCGCGGCGGCCGCGACCGCTCTCTTCATAGGCGCCGGCGCGGGCGCGGTCACCACAGTTGGGCCGCAGACCGATCCCAACATGATCGGCGACGTCTCCAATCCGATGATCGAGGGTCAGGCCTTGCTGCCGAGCATCGACATCTACGACAACGCGGCGAAGTCCCCCGAGCATTCGACGTTGGTGGCCGAACTGCGCGCGGCGGGCCTCGCCAACACGTTGAAGGGCAAAGGGCCCTACACGGTGTTCGCGCCGACGAACGAAGCCTATGCCGCCTTGCCGCACGGATCGGTGGCGGCGCTTCTGCAGCCGGCCAATCGCGCGGCGGCCGAAAAATCGGCCAGCTATCTCGTCGTCAAGGGCCGCTACGATTCGCAGACTCTTCTCAAATTGATCGGCGAGCATGGTGGTCAGGCCAGACTCGTCACGCTTGAAGGTGGGCCTCTGGTGGCCATGCTGAACGGACCCACCAACATCGAGCTGATGGACCAGAAGGGCAACGTCGCCGACATCTCGATTTACGACATCTATCAATCGAACGGCGTCATCCAGGTGATCGACAAGGTCGTCTCGCCGAGCTGATCAATTTGGGCTGTCTACTGGGGCCACTGCGCGAGCCAGTCGGCGACGGCCTGTGGCGTCATCGCACGCATGTCCTCCAGCGCCTCGATGTGATCGCGATCGACAAGCGTGCCATCCGGATTTGCGATGAGAATGCAGGGGACGGCCTCTGGCGGTTCCTTGATTCCGAAGCGGGCGGGGATTTGCTGGTTCCGGTTCATTCGGCCCACATCGACATCCACCACGACATAGTGCGACTCGACGAATGGCTTCAGGTCCGGCAGCGCCATGACGCCCGCCAGGATTCGGCAATCGGCGCACCAATTGCCGCCCAGATTGATCAGCACGAGCTTGTGCTCGGCCTGGGCTCGCGCGAACGCGGCGTCCACCGCCGCATCGGCATTGCTGCTCTCGTCAAAAGGACGATTGGGGACCGAGAGCTGATCGATCGAGGAAATGCTGATGATGCGCGGCGCGGTCGCGGCCAGCGAGGGTATCGCGGCCAGGGTCGCCAGCACCATGGTGAGAATGAGGGTTTTTTTGGGGGGAACCATGCTCGATACGTCCCGTCTCACGCCGCCTTCAAGCCGCGACCTTCCAGCAACGCGTCGATTCGCGGCTCGCGCCCGCGAAACAAACGGTAGGCTTCCGCGAAATCGCGGGTCCCGCCGGCGGAGTATACAAACTCATAAAGCCGTTGTGCGGTTGCAGGGTCGAACGCATCGCCCGTGTCCTTGAAGGCCTTGAAGCCGTCGGCGTCGAGCACCTCGGACCACAGATAGCTGTAATAGCCGGCCGAATAGCCGTCGCCGGCGAAGACGTGCTGGAAATGGGCGCTTCGATGCCGCATCGCGATCTCGTCCGGCATGCCGATCCGGGCGAGCGACGCACGCTCGAAGTCCCGCGCATCGATGCCGTCGGCGCTGCCCAGCGCATGAAAATCGAGATCGACGAAAGCCGATGCCAGGAATTCGACGGTGTGGAATCCCTGGTTGAAATTTCGCGCCGCAACGAGCTTCTTCAGCAAGGTCTTGGGCATCGGGTTGCCGGTTTCGGCATGAATGGCAAAGCGCTCGAGGATGGCGGGTTCTTCCAGCCAATGCTCGAAGATCTGCGACGGCAGTTCGACGAAATCGCGCGCGACATTGGTGCCGGACAGCCGGGGAAAGCGGACATTCGACAGCAAGCCGTGCAGCGCGTGACCGAATTCGTGAAACAGCGTGCGCGCTTCGTCGAAACTCAGAAGCGCGGGTTCTCCAGGTGCTGCTTTTGGGAAGTTGCACACATTGACGACCAGCGGTGTGACATTGCCGTCAAGCCGTTCCTGGTCCCGGAACGAACTCATCCAGGCGCCGCCCCGCTTCGAGGGCCGTGCGAAATAGTCGCCGTAGAAAAGACCGACAGGAACGCCGTTGCGCGCGACGTCCCACACGCGCACATCGGGATGATAGACGGGGATGTCGCGGCGTTCGGCGAAATCGAGACCGAACAGCCGGTGCGCGGTATAAAACGCGGCTTCGATCATCTTCGGCAATTGCAGATAGGGCTTGATCTCGGCTTCGTCGAGATCGTAGCGGGCTTTGCGCAGTTTCTCGGCGTAGAACCGCCAGTCCCAGGCCGCCAGCTCGAAATTGCCGCCTTCCTCCGCGATGAGCGCCTGCAGCGCATCGCGCTCTTCCGCGGCGCGTTTCCGCGCCGGCCCCCACACGTCGTTCAGCAGCTTCCGGGCAGTCTCCGGCGATTTCGCCATCGTGTCCGCGAGCCGGAAATGGGCAAAGGTCGGATAGCCCAGCAATTGCGCGCGACGGACGCGCAGCCGGACGGTCTCGGCGATCGACGCGTTGTTGTCGTGCGCATTGCCGGTATCGCCGCGGGCGGTCCACGCCTTGAACACTTTCTCACGCAAATCGCGGCGTTCGGCGAATTGCAGAAACGGCTCCGCGCTGGAGCGCGATGTCGTGATGGCAAATCCATCGAGGCCGCGCTCGGCGGCCGTTTCGCGCGCGGCGTCGACGGCGGATTGGGGCAGACCCGCCAGATCGTCGCGCGAAAGCGGCAACACGAATTCCTGCTCGTCGGCGAGGACGTTCTGGCCGAACCGGACGCCGAGACCGGCGAGTTCCTCGCTCAGCGCCGAAAGCTCCGCCTTGTCCTGTGCACCGAGCTTGGCGCCGGCTCGCACGAAATCGAGATGGATGCGTTCGAGCACGCGCATCTCTTCGGCATCGAGGCCGAGAGCTTCGCGTCGCGCGAACAGATCGTCGATCCGATGGAACAGGTCGGCATCGAGATAGATTTCATTGAAATGCCGGGCAAGAATCGGCGCGAGGTCGCGCTCGATGGCCTGGAGTTCGTCGTTGGTATCGGCGCTCGCGAGATGGGAGAACACGCTTTCGACCCGCGCAAGCAGTTTTCCGCTCCGCTCGAGCGCTTCGACGGTATTGGCGAAACCGGCAGGATCGGAGGCGTGGGCAACGTTTGCGATTTCGTGCCTGTGCTGGGCGATGGCCTGTTCGTAAGCTTCGCGAAAATGTTCCGGCTTGATGCGATCGAAAGGCGGCGCACCATGCGGGGTCGACCATTCTACCAGCAACGGATTGGCGGACATTTTGTCCTTTCTCTCGGGCACGACAGGCCGGCGGCTCGTGGGGCGCCCCTTTTAGAGGGTGCGCGCACGCTTGAGCTGAAACTCCACACCATCGATGGCATCCGCAACCGCATCCGTCAAATCCGAAAACGGCATCGAATTCAACAGCCTGCCAGAGCGGCTTTGAAGCCGGGCCTCGCTTACAGACTCGTCTTGCAATAAAACGGATTTCGGATTCGCCGCGTTGTCAGCCGGGGTTCCGGCAATTGCCTGGGGGAACTATGAAGCGCATCGTTTTTGGAATCATCGCCGTTGTCCTGGTGCTTGTTGCCGTCGTGATCGGACGCACGATGATGCTGGCGCGGCCGCCCCTGCCGGCTCAGGCAACGTCTCCCGTGACAGTCAATGCGATGGGCGTGGCGCAGCATCTGGCCCAGGCCGTGCGGTTCCAGACCATCTCCTATGGCGGTGGCCAGCATGAAGCCGAGAAGAACGCAGCGCTGGAAGCTCTGCGGACCTGGCTTGCCAAGACCTATCCGAATTTTCATCGAGTCGCCACGCGCGAAGTGATGGGCAAGAGCCTTCTGTTCACCTGGAAGGGTGAGAACCCGAATCTGCCGCCCGTTCTTCTCATGGCGCATATGGACGTAGTGCCGGTCGTTCCGGGCACGGAGAAGGATTGGTCGCACCCGCCATTCTCCGGCGACATCTCGGGCGGCTATGTCTGGGGTCGGGGAGCGATCGACGACAAAGGCTCGCTGATCATGATCATGGAAGCGGCCGAACGTCTGGCGTCCATGGGTTTCGTGCCGGCGCGCACGATCATGATTGCCGCCGGACAGGACGAAGAAGTCGGCGGTGCGCAAGGCAATGGCGTCATGGCGGCCACACTTGCGCAGCGCGGCGTTCACTTCGCCTGGGTTTTGGACGAAGGCGGCATGATTCTCGACGAACCGTTTCCGGGCGTGCTGCGGCCGGTGGCCGTCGTTGCTATCGCCGAGAAGGGATATCTGAGTCTCGAACTCGTCGCCCACGGCGAAGGCGGTCACTCCTCGCGCCCGACGCACGACATGGCTGTGGTGCGACTTGCGCAGGCCGTTCTCAATGTGGTCGATCATCCTTTTGCGTCCGGTCTCGACGACATCCAGCGCGAGAAATACGAGACGATCGCGCCATTCGTTCCGTTTCCGCAGCGCCTGTTGCTGGCCAATCTCTGGCTCACCGCACCCATCGTCGCCCGGGCGATGGAAACCCAACCCGAAGGCGCGGCGAGACTGCACACGACGATTGCGCCGACAATTCTCGCGGCCGGAATCAAGGACAATGTGATTCCGCCCGACGCGCGGGCGACGATCAATTTCCGGCTGCATCCGCGCGACACGATCGACGGCGTGATCGAGCACGTGCGCAAGGCCATCGACGATCCGAAGGTCGACGTGATCGCGCTGAACGAAACGCAATCGGAGGCGTCAAAGGTCGCCGATATTCATGGCAACGCGTATGGTTTTCTCGCCGCAGAGATTCAGCGCTCGTTCGGCGGCATTCCCGTGGCGCCCGATATCACCACGGGCGCCACGGATTCGCGTCACTATCTCCCCATTGCCGACGACGTGCTGCGCCTCGATCCGTTTCATTTCGGCCCGGACGATCTTCACATGGTTCACGGCACGAACGAGCGCCTGGCGATCCGAGATATCGGCCCGGCGGTCGCGTTCTATATCCGGCTGATGAAGGACTGGAAGTAGCAGGCGCGTCCGGGCGTTCCTGCGCTTTGGTCGGCCCATTCTCGAGGCCATGGCTTCAAAGCCACAGGTCGCGGACATTCGCGCGTGACCGGCCGCGATCTCACCCATGTGTGATCGGAGGGGGTTGGGCGGCAAAGCGGGGAAGGGGTAATTTGCCGGCGCTTTTTCCGCATGGGTGATTTCGATGCAACGATTCCTGGCGAGCGCTGCGGCGCTGCTCCTTCTTGCCGGTCCGGCTTTGGCCCAGACGCCGGCCGCGTCTCCACCCGCCACGGATGCAACGGTGCCGATGTGGGATCTGAGCGATCTCTATCCCACGCCCGAAGCGTGGACGGCGGAGCACGACAAGATCAAAGCCGAAGCGGAGAAGCTCGACGGCCTCAAAGGCACACTCGGCAAAAGCGCCAAGGCGATGCTCGCGGGACTCGACGAGATGAGCCACGTGCAGAAAGAATCGCAGCGGCTCAGTGCCTATGCGTCGCTCAAGGGCGATGAAGATGTCCGCATCGCCGCCAATCAGGAGCGTCAGCAAGCGGCAAGCACGCTGGGAACAGTGATCTCGGAAAAAGAAGCGTGGGTCACGCCGGAAATATTGGCGATCGGCTCGAAAAAGGTTCTCGCATTCGAGAAACAGTCGCCGGAACTCCAGCGCCGCTTCGGATTCTACCTGGACAACATGCTGCGTTCGGGTCCGCACACGTTGGGTCTCGAAGCCGAAGGCGTGATGGCGGCCACGGGCGACGTTCTCAATCAGCCCTACAATATTTTCAACGTGCTCGCGAACGGCGAGTTGCCGTTCCCGAGCATGACCTTGTCCGACGGCACGGTCGTGCCGCACCTCGATCTGGCCGCCTATTCCAAATACCGCCAGGTGCCCAATCGCGACGACCGCAAGAAGGTGATGGACACGTTCTTCGGCACATTCAAGAAATATGAGGGCACGTTCGGCGCATCATTGGCGACCCAGGTGATGGGCGAAGTGTTCCAGGCGAAGGAACGTCATTTCCCCAATTCGCTCGCCGCGGCGGTGTTCCCCGACAACCTGCCCGAAGCGGTCTATCGTACGCTCGTGCACGAGGCGGATACGAACCTGCCCACGATGTATCGCTATCTGAACCTGCGCAAGAAGCTGCTGGGCATCACGGGCGATCTCGCCTATTACGATGTCTATCCCAGCATGTTCAAAACCGACCAGCCGCTGCATTTCTCGGTGCCGGAGTCCGAGCGCATCGGTCTTGCCGTGACGTCCGTTTACGGTCCGGAATACACCGCGCTCCTGAGCAAGGGATTTGCGGGGCGCTGGATGGACGTCTATCCGCGACCCGGCAAGGCGGGCGGCGCCTATATGAACGGCTCGGCCTATGACGTGCACCCCTATCTGCACCTGAATCACAATGACGATTATCTGTCGCTGTCGACCCTGGTGCATGAATGGGGTCACGCCGTCCACACCTTGCTCGACGACGAGACGCAGCCTTTCGAGAAATCCCAATACTCGACCTTCATCGCCGAGACCGCATCGATTTCCAACGAGATGCTGCTCAACGACTACATGGTCGCGCATGCGCAGACGAAAGAGGAGAAGCTCTATTATCTGGGCGAAGGACTCGACATGATCCGCGCCACATTCTATCGCCAGACGATGTTCGCCGAATTCCAGCTTGCGCTGCATGAGGAGATCGAGAAAGGCAACACGCTGTCCGGCGCGCACATGACGGACATGTATTGCGGGCTCCTGAAGAAATATTACGGCGATGCGCAAGGCGTGATGAAGATCGATCCGGCCTATTGCATCGAATGGGCCGTCATCCCGCATTTCTATTACGGCTTCTATGTCTATCAATATGCGACTTCGATGGCCGGCGCGGCGCAATTCACCAATGCGATCGAGAACGAAGGCGCGCCGGCGCGCGATCGCTTCATCGCGATGCTGAAGGCGGGCGGCTCGGATTATCCCTATACGCTCTACAAGAAAGCGGGCATCGATATGGCCACACCGGCGCCCTATGAGGCACTCGTAGCCCGCATGAACCGGATCATGGATCAGATCGACGCATTGGAGGCCGCGAAGTAGCGGCGCTCAGCGGATTTCGAATGTGATCGAGACTCCGGCGGTGATGCTTTCCTGGCCGGCGGCGACGGGCGTCGGTGCGGCGATTGAATTCGTTACTGTCATCGCCCGCGCAAACATCGGCCGCGGCGCTTCGTAGCCGTTCTCGCCGATGGAGTCGATCGGGCCGAGCGTTACGCCTGCCGCCTTGGAATAGGTCTCCGCGCGCTGCAACGCGTCCTTCACCGCCTCCGCCCGCGCCTCCGTCAGCAGGGGCTTGGGATCGCGGATGGTGAAATCGATGCTGCCCATCGAATTGGCGCCGGAGGACACCAGCGCGTCGATTGCCGGTCCCAGTTTGCCGAGATCGTCGACGACGACGGCCACATTGTTCGAGACTTCATAGCCGCTGATCTTTTGCGTCGCATTGCCGTGCTGATCGGTCTGGTATTGCGCCGACACGGAGAAGTCGGAGGTCTGGATCGATTTCTCGGGAATGCCGAGCCGCTTCAACGCGTCGAACACATTGTTCATCGCCCGGCTGTTGGCGGCGAGCGCGCCGGCAGCATCGCGCGCATGGGTCACCACGCCGGCGGAAAGCTGCGCTTCGTCGGGTACAGCGCGGACCTCGCCCTGTCCGGAAACCGTCATCGTGCGCGGCGGGGGACTCGAGCCCTGGTCGGCCATGACGGCGCCCGGCGCCATAAGGAGGACGCACAGGCCCGCACTCGTTGCCCGCATTGCGGCACGCAAAACCTTGAGACGCATCGACTGTCCTCCGCCTGGCTCGAAGACGACGCTCGGCTCGCGCTACGGCGAAACTGGGGCGGACCTGCGGCCGAACTCCGCCCGGCACCCCGAACTTGCGACAAAGAGGGATTCTTGCCGCGCGAATTTCCTGATAGGAAGGCCGGCCCCGGACGGGCCCGTAGCTCAGCTGGTTAGAGCTGGCCGCTCATAACGGTCTGGTCGCAGGTTCGAGTCCTGCCGGGCCCACCAGGGATTTCAAGGACTTGCGGGTCGTCGTCACCCGAACTTTCGGCGGAGAGGCACGCAAAAGGCACGCTAAGGCCCGACTCGGAGTTGCGATAGAGCGGAATCACGTCGCGCATTTCGCTGCGGATTAGGCTCACCGTCCCGCTCGAAACGCCGCTCCGCTTGACGACCTCGGCATGCGGCAAGCCGGAGAGAATGAGGAAGCGAACCTCCTCGCGCTTCGCATCGCCGATGCCCGCTTTGGTCTTGCTGGTAATGGACTTTGCCAACGCCGCGACGTCGAGAATGGGCTGGTCTATGTTGGCGCGCTTTAGGTGTTTGCGGACCTCAACCATGACACTTTCAATAGCCGCAACGGCTTCGGTGCAATAGTCAGGCTCATAGGGCGCGTAGATCGAAGTGGTAGCGTCTGAGCCTTTTGGCAGATGACCGAGGAAGATACTGATCTGCTCCTTGGGCACTTTGCGTTTGCGCATCTCGCGCGCGAGGCCATGGCGAATGGAGTAGGATGTCACGCGCTCATCCAATCCGGCCTCTATTCGAAGCAGCTCCCATGCGTGGCTGATGGATTTGATCGGTCCACGCCCGTAACTCACGTAGCGTTGAGCCGGGTCCGTGGCGACTTGCAGCCATGGCAGCAGTGTCGGCGTGACAGCCAGAATGGGACGGAATTTCTTATTTTGACGGCGTTTAGGCGGATTGAGATCGATACGTTGATGCAGTTCGTCGAACTGCGCTCCTCGCAAATCCAATATGGCTCCGGGACGTGCAAGTGTGTTTGAAGCAATTATGAGATATGCAAGCATATGTCGCGATTTGGCTGCGTCGAATAGGCGGGCAATTTCCATCGGCACGATGGGACGGCCCATAGGCTCGCGCGACCTCTTCTCTTCCGCGGTTTGGAGCTGAAAGATGTGAGGGGCTCGGCTTAATTCTTCCCATTTAACGGCGCGATTGAGAGCGGCGCGCCCATCCGATAGCACTCGGTCAATGCCCCCGTTTTCCATGTTCTTCGCAGCGAGCCACTTTCGAAACTGCCGTTGTTCACGGGGCGTAATTTCGGCGACTGTCTTTCCATGCCAATATTCTTGCCAATAGGCGAGCCCGTTCCACGCGGTCGAGGCGCTCGGCAGATGTTGGGCGTGCTCGTGCCAATAAGTCAGCAACACGGACTCGATCAGGACTTTATCGGGTCTTACATCGGTTTCGCCTTTGCCATTTTCCACGACCCAGTTCGCGAGGAGGAGGCCTGCCTCGTGAAAGTCTGCTGTGCCAAGGCTAGCACGGCAAGTCTGGCGGCTTGATCGATTGTACCAGGTGCGGCACCAAGCGTCTTGGGCTCGGGCACGGTCGCGATTTTTGCTGAGCCAAAAGTCGCCGATCTGGCCGGGCTTGGGTTTTCCTGTACGACGACGCATGCTGTTACCCTCTGACTTTCAAGGTATTCCGCGATTTGGCTTTGCGCATAGAAGATTTTCGCGCCAACGCGAAAATATCCCAGTTTCCCCCGAATACGTTCGTTCCGAACGGTGCAAGGCCGAACGTGAAGAAGGACTGCGGCCTGACGCACGTCCAACAGTGTTTCTCCCTCGTCCGGCATGTGCAATCCCCAATTCTCAAGTAAAGGCTACCGTCACGACCGAATGGGGATGCAAGCTTTATCGTAGGCAATTTAGATTCTTCCTTTTTTTGGCTGGTTGCTAGTTAGGTTCGACATCGTTGTCCAGCCAGCGCGCACGCTTCGCCTTGCGCCGTCTCGCATGAATCGCGGCTTGGTGCCGGCGGCTTGCCTGTAGACCTTGAGCCTGGTTGTAGTGACGTTCAGACGTTTCCTGTTTTGCGTGGTCAAGGACACCACGAACGATATCGACGTGCTCCGGATCGTCGGTCGCGATCGTGGTTGCGGCGCAGTCGCGGAATAGGTGCGGATTGATGCTGTGTCCGAAGGCGGCTTTGGTGAGCCGTCCGGTGGCCTGGGCGATGCCAAATTGGGTAAAGGCCCCGCCGTCCTGCGATATCCAGAGCGCGCTTCTGGCCGTTCCGCGATGGACACCCTGCGCTTCAAGAATGGGACGGAACACGGCGAGATAGCGATCGAGCGGCACTTCGAGCGAAGCAGGGATCGAGTACTTACTGCTCCGGCCCGATTTCATTTCTTCCGCAGAAAATATCAGCCAACGGGCCACGCCGCGACGCACTAGGTGCAGCTCCAATGTGATTGCGGCGAGGTTGGAAACGCGCATCGGTCGGTAGGCGAGGAGTGCGATGATGAAGCCATTGCGATATAGCAGCGCAGCCGCAACCGGATTTTCTTCCAGCAGGATTTCTGCAGTGGCCATCAAGTTCATTCCAAGATCGACGATTTCGTCGGACGGCCTGATCTTCTGCAACTTGTTTTTCGACGACACGGCACACGATCTCAGGCGACCGGCGGCGCATGTGATCCAGCTGAAGTCGCTCGACTCCGTCATTACCCGCAGCGCGTCGCCCAGGTCCTGGAGCCTCGCCTGGACGGAGAATGGGCTCATACGGGACTGGAGATACGCCAGATACTGGTTGACGCGCTCCAAGGTCGCTCGGGCACCAGGCGCGATGTCCGGATCGAGGTCGTTGTTCTTCTCGCCCCACGTCAACCAGTAGCCGTACCCCATCTCAATTTTTCGGCGAGACTTCGGCGCCCAATGCGCACCGCGTCCTCCCGGTTTGAGCGGGCTCATTTTCTGCATGGCCTTGGCCCATGCCGCCTGATCGCCAGCCGGCCACAGGCTGACGGGTCTGCAAGCCAGCGAGCGCGGGTCTGCGCGATCGTGTATGCCGCGCCGGCTCACGCTTTCACCCGCGTGCCGGCTGTGCGAATTCTCGACGGACGCTGGAGCGCGTCCGCGCGCTTCTGGTCGACGAGACCTTCAAATCGCTTTTGCGCCAGCGCATTCGTCACCTGTGCATATGCGGCAAGCGTCGTGCGCGTCGTCTTGTGGCCGAGCAACAGACGCGCAGACTCGATGTCTTCCGGGCGATCCATGAGCAGGAACTTCACGGCGAGGTGTCGGAACAGATGCGGGTGAACGAGGAGGCCAGTATTGCGTTTGATCGTCTTACTGATCTGGCGGCCGAAGCTGACCACATTGCGTTGGTGGCCTTGTGCGTTGGGGAACAGCCAAGGCGACGGCACCGCACATATTCGCGGTCGGATTTCGCGTATGTACCACGCCAGCATGTCGGCCGTGCATTTTGGCAAGTCGATCATGATGGAGACGCCATTTTTGACCTTCTCGCCGGGTATGGCGATGCGCGTGATCATATTCGGTCCTCGACCCGAATACTGAATGTCCTCGACCATGTTCAGAAGCCCGAGGTTCCTGATTCTGATCGGGGCCACGATCAGGATTTCGATCCCGAGCGCGTACATCAACTTCGACAATTGGTCGTGTCCGCCATCGTCGTCACGTTGCGCCTCACGCACCAGCAGCGGTGGCAGTCCCAACAGCGCGTCGACATTGTCCTGATTCTCGAATTGGAAAAGGCGTCCGACGTTCTTTGGCGTCATGCCGGATTTCTTGACCGCAAGGCTCTCGCAAAACACTTGGAGCTGGTCGACGTTCGCGTTGTGCTCCCGCAAAATCAGTTCGTCGCGTTTCTTGCGGGCTTCGTCCTCGCGCTGCTTGCTGATGTTCTTCTTGGGATTTTCGGCGGCGCCGCTAACCTCCATTTTCTTGCCGGTCTCTTCGGGCTTCGGCTTGGCCCAATGCCGCGCAATGGCCCGCAGAAGCGAAGCATGACCATACGTGGCTTCCGATTTTGCTTGGTCGGTACGGTCCAGAAAGAATTGCAGTACTTTTTCCGCATTTTCGGCTTTGACGAGAACGGCCAAGCTCGTCAGTTCCGTGATCGGAAAGCCCGATAACACGAGTGCGCTCGCCATCTGTCGAATCTGTTTGCGCCGGCCCACTATGGTCGCGGGCTTGACCGACTTCACATAATCTTTCGCCAGTGGGCTCTGGTTCCCGGTGTGGTGGAGAAAGGCTTCCGCGTCCTTCCGAAATTTCTCCGGGAACGCATCCCACGCCAGCGAGTAGGTTTGCCGTCGATCGGGCAGGGGCACTTCAATCGCCGGCCAGCCGGCAACCGATTCGCGCGCCTTGTTCCACAGGATGCAGGAGGTCCGGTAGACCCAGTGTGGGCTGCCGACCAGGCTGTTCTCGCACAGCGCCTCTTCGTAGCGAAGAAAGGTCTCGGCATCGACATCGCCCGGTTCGATCTCTTCGGCTGTGCAGAAGCTCATGAATCGCGACAGCCCGATACCGGATTGCATGCCCGGCGCCAGTTTCCGCAATGCCCCCCATGCCGGCGACAGTGCCTTGCGGGCCCGCCGGCCGGGCAGGACTCGGAAGCCCGCCACCACCAGGGCCTTGAGCGTCAGGCAGCGGACCGCAGCCCAGCGTCGTTTGTTGATCCCGGCCTGGAGATAAAGGGCATCGCGCAGCGTCGTGCGCATCGCCGATGGCTTGGCCAGGATGTCGTTGGCATCTTTTCCCGCGCACCTCTCGACAGTCCGCAAGGCGCTGAGCATTTCGGTCCGCCGGGCCCGGATCAGCTCGGGCGCCTTGTCGACCCGGTCCATCACGTCTTTCAGCGTGACGCATGGCTTGGGGTTCCAGGCAGGGCCTGCGGCAACAGGCAAAACGTCAGATCCCACGACATCCATCAGATTGACCCCCGGTGACTGGTTGACACTGTAATGTACAAAAGCAATAACTCAATATAGAGATTGAGGGTCAATCCATATGCGAAGTTATCATACAGCATAGATTTTATGTAGACAGAACAGTCCGTTAGCCACCTCATGGTGACACCTCCCGAACTCTGTCGAGATACCCCAAAACAGCGCCCTTCGAGATGCGAATGGCGCGGCCAATTCGGTGATCGGGAAGGTCCTTGGCGTCGATCAATCGGCGCACGGTTTTTTCGCTGACGCGCAGAAATTCCGCGACCTCTGTGACGTTCATTAAGCTTTGATCCAGTTTCTTTGGCGTTTTCATGCTGCGTCTCCCAGGTTGCAAAGATTGCCGTCGCGTTGAAGCAGGTACGCCGCGCGCAGCGCGGCTCGACCGCCGGGCGCGCGTGCGCGAAATTTCAGGCAGATGCGCGTCGCGTTGTCGGGATCGATAGTCGATGCGGATACAGCGGAGCGGTCGTCGATGCTGTGACGTGGTCTGGCCGATACGGCCGCGGAAACAGAATTATCAGAACGCCTGCGTTGTCCGATGTTCGGCCTGCCGAATGCGTTCGGCGCCCCCGCGTCGATACTTGTCGGCGTGCGGGCCGCACGAGACGGCAGAAGTAGCAGGTGGTCTGGGGCGGTCTTCATGCTCCAGGTGTACCGTCACGACAAAATCCAATGTCAACTCTCTTCGGCGCGAGGCCCGAAAATGGTCGGATTCCGAGAGCGTGGTTCATTGAGCCCACAGCAACAGGCTCTCGAATTCAGCACGGTATCGAGCCTTCGGGCGGAATGACTGCTGGATACCCCGTGTTGTCGAATTCGCTGGTCCAATCCCCAATATCGCATGCGCGTCGCTCGGCTGACGATCACCCCTTGCGATACACGCACGACAGGAGCGGTAGAAATGGCGGCTCGCTGGATTCCATTGCGAGCGTATGCGCTGGTCGATATCAGAGACGCCACGCCAGGATTATGAGCCA
>JBEKLK010000031.1:17011-17792 GCA_050010235.1 Rhizomicrobium sp. | reverse complement strand
TAACGTTGGGCTTTGCGACGCTTGCGTGTTGCGGCGGCCTTTTTGGCGGACGCGGATTTTGCGGCTGCCGGCCGCTTCGCCGATGCGGCGCCGCCGAGCCGTCCGCCTTTGCGCGACGGGGAATGATCTTCGCTCGTGCCGCGCCCGGAACCGCTCCTCTTGCCGCCATGAGTCTCTTTATTGACCGTGGCCCATGCGCGACGGGCGGATTCCTTCTCGCCGACACCGCGTTTCTCGTAGCCTTTCTCGATATCGCGCGCCATGCGCTTTTGCTTGTCGCTGTAGCTCGATTTGTCGCCGCGAGGCATGCGTTTCTCCTTGTTTCGGCTTGAGAACGCTGTGCAAACCCAGGATTTCCTTCGCGGTTGCAAAAACGGCCGCCGTTCCGGTTCGGAACAAGACAAATGATTGCGCGTTTTGTGGAGGGAGCGCTTAACCGGCCTTCAACGCGCGGGGTGTTGGCTGACAAGTTGGAGTCAAAAGATGAAACCCATCATCAGTGCCGCGTTGCTTTCCGGCGTCATGGGCATTGCCGTGCTCGCGGCAGCCCCACCAGCCTTTGCAGGGATCGACATCTCACTGGATTTTGGAGATGTCGGTATCGCCTATCAGGATGGCTATTGGGATCACCAACATCACTGGCACGCGTGGCGCAACAATGACGACTGGAATAAGTATCGCCAGGCGCATCCCGAGAACTATCACGACTGGAAACATACCGACCCCAACCACCATTAAGTCGGTTCCTCCGATGAGGAGGTAAGGCTGCGCAATGCTCCCG
>JBEKLK010000031.1:0-17002 GCA_050010235.1 Rhizomicrobium sp. | reverse complement strand
TCAATCCGGTATGACGGCCGGCTCGGGCGACCCGGCGGGCGGGTTTGCCGAATGTTCGACCAGCCTCAACGCGCTCACGACCGCTCCCAGAATCGCAAATCCCGACGCGACGACCAATGCGACAACCGTTGCGTGGTGCGGAACGCGGCCGAAGAGAAATGCCACCAGAGCGGCGCCGATTGTTTGTCCGAGGAGACGCGCGGTCCCCAGCATGCCGCTTGCGCCGCCGCTGCGTGCGCGGGGCGCCGCCGATATCATCGCGCGATTGTTCGGCGACTGAAACAATCCGAAGCCCGCGCCCGCCAATGCCATCCGCCAGCCGACATTCAGAAAATCCGGATGCGCGGGAAGGAACGCAAGCGACAGCAGCCCTGCCGCAAAAACCACAAGCCCCAGGCCGCCCAGAATTCCGGCCGGGTATCTGTCGGCGAGTCTGCCGGCGATCGGCGCAACAACGCCGATTGCGATCGGCCATGGCGTGATCAGAAGGCCGATCTGTACGGCCGAATACCCGAAATCGTTCTGCAGGAGAAACGGCAGCGCCACCAGCGCAAGCATCTGCGCCGCGAAGGAGCAGATCGATGTCCCGACGGAAAGCGAGAAGATGGGAATGCGCAGGAGATCGACGGGCAGCATGGGCAAGGATCGCGTGAGCTCGCGCCGCACGAGGAGAAATCCGCAAACGACCGTTGCTGCCAATTCAACTATCAGCAGACCGGCCCGCTCTCCGTGCCCTGCCGCATCGATGCTGCCGATCAGAAGACCGAACGTCGCCGCACTGAGCGCGGCGCCTGCAAAATCGAAACTGTGGGGCGCGCGTGCGGCCTTGGGCAATGCGCTCAAGCCCAATGCGATGGCTGCAACGCCGATCGGGACATTGACCGCGAAGAGCCACGGCCATGGTGCGAGCGACAGAATTCCACTGGCAATGGTGGGACCGGCTGCAGCCGCTACGGCCACGACGACCGCGTTGAGACCGATACCGCGGCCGAGCATGTTGTGGGGATAGATCGTGCGAATAAGCGCGGTATTGACGCTCATGATTCCCGCCGCGCCGAAACCCTGCACCACGCGGGCAAGCGCGAGCGTCGGAAGCGAGTCCGAAAGCGCGCAGCCAAGCGAGGCCAATGTGAACAGCACAAGCCCGGCAAGATAAACCCGGCGATAGCCGATGATGTCGCCGAGCGAAGACAGCGGCAGGAGCGAAATGGTGATTGCCAGCTGATAGCCGTTGACGATCCAGATCGAAAACGCGGAATTGGTGTGGAGATCCCGGGCGATGGTCGGCAACGCGACGTTGGCGATGGCGCTGTCCATCACCGCCATCGTGATACCAAGCGCGATTGTGGCGATGGCCCAATAACGCAGGGGAACAGGAATTCCGTCTGAAGGAGTTGTCATCGATACATGTTACGCGAAGGCGCAGGCGGAAACAGACCAAATTCGCCCGCACGTCGAGGGCGACGTCCGGCCGATCAGATATGAATCGCGTGTCCTAGCGCGCGCAGACACGCTTCGTGGAACGCTTCGCTGAGCGTGGGATGGACGTGAATCGTGCCGGCCACGTCTTCGAGCAGCGCGCCCATTTCGAGCGCCAGCGCGAATTCCGCCGACAGTTCCGACACATGCGCCCCCACGGCCTGGATGCCCAGAATACGATGGTCGTCTTCGCGCGCGAGGACACGCACGAACCCGCCCTCGCCTCCTGCATCCATGCTGAGCGCGCGTCCATTGGCGGCAAACGGAAACACCGCCGAGATGGTCTTCACCGCCTTCGCCGCGGCATCGGTCGGCAACAGTCCGGCGCTGACGACTTCCGGCTCGGTGAAGCAGACCGCCGCGATCGATACGGGATTGAAGCGTCGCGTCTCGCCCGCGATGATCTCGGCCACCATTTCGCCTTGTGCGGCCGCTTTATGCTCGAGCATCGGCTCGCCGACAAGGTCGCCCACCGCCCACACATTCTTCATTGAAGTCCTGCACTGGTCATCGACCCTGACGAAACGTCCCGCCATGTCGACCGCCATATTCTCGAGGCCCCAGCCTTCCGTGTTCGGCTTGCGCCCGACCGTGACGAGGATTTTGTCGGCGGGCAGTTGCAATGTCTGGCCATCCTGGGTTTCGACTGCGAGCGCCGCACCACTTTTCTCTTTAACGAGCCCCTTTGCCTTTGCGTTCAGATGCAAAACGACGCCGTGGCGTTCGAGCCATTTGCGCACCGGCTCCACCAGCGGCGCATCGTAAAGCGGCAGGACCTGGCCCAAAGCTTCGACGACCGTCACCTCGGCGCCCAGTTTGCGGAACGCGATCCCCAGTTCGAGGCCGATATAGCCCGAGCCCACGACCACGAGACGTTTGGGCAGTGCATCGAGCGACAGGGCTTCGGTCGAGGAAATGACGGGACCGCCGAACGGCAGGAATGGCAATTCCACGGGCACCGACCCGTTGGCCAGCATCACATGCTCGGCGTGGATTGTGACGGGTTCGCCGGAGGCCGACGTCACCGTACAGGTCTTGGCATCCGAGAAATTCGCCCAGCCGTTCAGCACGCGCACCTTGGCGCGCTTGAGAAGTGCGGTAACGCCGCTATTGAGCCTGCCGACGATGGTTTCTTTCCAGCGCACGGTCTCGGCCATGTCGACTGCAGGCGCGCTCTTGAGCGAAATGCCGTGCCGTGGCTTCGCGGCTGCGCGCGCCATCGTTTCGAATTCGCCCGCCACATGGATGATCGCTTTCGACGGAATGCAGCCGCGGATCAGACAGGTGCCGCCGACCTTGTCGTTTTCGACAAGAACCGTGTCGAGGCCGAGCTGACCGGCGCGGATCGCCGCGACGTAGCCGCCCGGTCCGCCGCCTACGACGAGAAGTTTGGTGTGGATGATCTCTGGCATGGCGAGTCCGTTCCGTGGGGGCGAAAAGCGAATGGCGAATAGGGTAGAAACTCTATTCGCTACTCGCTCAGTCCATAAACAACATCGCCGGATGTTCGAGCAGCGATTTGAGGCGCTGAATGAATTCGGCGGCATCGAATCCGTCGACCACGCGGTGATCGAAGGACGACGACAGGTTCATCATCTTGCGCACGACAATCTGGCCGCCGCGCACGACAGGCCGCTCGACGATCGCATTCGGGCCAATGATCGCGACTTCCGGCCGGTTGATGACGGGCGTGGTGACGACACCGCCAAGCGCGCCGAGACTTGTGATGGTGATCGTCGAGCCGGAAAGCTCGTCGCGCGAAGCTTTGCCGTCGCGGGTGAGCTGTGCGAGCCGCGCCACTTCGGCGGCGCTGTCCCAGATATCGCGCGCTTCGGCGTGGCGCACGACAGGCACGATCAATCCGTTCGCCGTCTGCGTCGCAATGCCGATATGGACGGGGGCGAAGCGATGCACGATTCCGGCCTCGTCGTCGAAGCGCGCATTGATCTGCGGCCATTGCGGCAATATCTGCACCAGCCCGCGCATCAGAAACGGCAGCAGGCTCAGCTTCGGCTTGTCGGCGGGTTTCGTGGCGTTCAGATGCGCCCGCAGGCTTTCCAGCTCCGTCATGTCGATCTCCTCGACATAGGCGAAGTGGGGAATATGGCGTTTCGATTCCTGCATTCTCTCGGCGATCTTGCGCCGCAACCCGATCACCTTGATCTCTTCGACGCCGTCACGCTGCACATAAGACGAGCGCGCAGCGCCGCCGCGCGATCCCGACGCGACATAGGCATCGAGATCGGCGTGTTCGATGCGCCCCGCGGGTCCCGAACCCGGAACGAACTGCAATTTGATGCCGAGTTCTTCGGCGCGCTGGCGCACCGCCGGAGACGCGAGCGGCTTCGCGTCGGGGACGCGCGCGACCGGCGCCTTCGCTGCGGGAGCCGGTTTCGGCGCTTCGGCTTTGCTTTTCGCCTCTTCCCTCTCCGGCACGACAGCGGGGCGAGGGGATGTCGACGGCTTCCCGGCCGCAGCAGGTTTTGCCGGCGCAGCGTGCGCTTTGTGGTGAGCGCTGTTGCCGTCGCCTTCCACTTCGAATTCGACCAGCGGCGCACCAACCGGCGCCATTGCGCCCGGCTCGCCGTGAAGCGACGTCACAATGCCCGATACGGGCGATGTCATCTCGACCGTGGCCTTGTCGGTCATGACGTCGACAAGTTGCGCATCTTCTTCGATGCGGTCGCCTACCGCGACGTGCCAGGCGACGATTTCGGCTTCGGCGGTGCCTTCGCCGACATCGGGAAGCTTGAAGATGTAGCGGCCCATCCTATTTCCCCATCGTGCGGCGCATGGCATCGGCAACCCGATCCGGCCCCGGAAAATACTGCCATTCGAAGGCATGCGGATAGGGCGTGTCCCAGCCCGCCACGCGCTCGATGGGCGCTTCGAGATGATAGAAGCAATATTCCTGTACGAGGGCGGTGAGTTCCGCGCCATAACCGCTGGTGCGCGTCGCTTCATGCACGATCACGCAGCGGCCGGTTTTCTCCACCGACTTCACGATGGCGTCGATGTCGAGCGGCAGCATCGTGCGCAGATCGATGATTTCCGCATCGATGCCGGTTTCCTGAGTGGCGGCCAGCGCGACATGAACCATCGTGCCGTAAGCGAGCACCGTCAGATCGCTCCCCTCGCGCAGGATCGCCGCTTTGCCCAGCGGAATCGTGTAATGGCCTTCAGGCACTTCGCTTGCCGGGTGCTGCGCCCAGGGCGACACCGGCCGGTCATGATGGCCATCGAACGGGCCGTTATAGATGCGCTTGGGTTCGAGGAAGATCACCGGATCGTCGTCCTCGATCGCGCTGATCAGCAGGCCCTTGGCGTCATACGGGGTGGACGGAATGACGGTCTTGATGCCGGCCACATGCGTGAACAGCGCTTCGGGGCTCTGGCTGTGCGTCTGTCCGCCGAAAATGCCGCCGCCATAAGGGGTGCGCACCGTCATGGGGCACCAGAAATCGCCGGCCGAGCGATAGCGCAGTCGCGCCGCCTCCGACACGATCTGGTCGAAGGCCGGGTAGATGTAATCGGCGAACTGGATTTCCACCACGGGCCTGAGGCCGTAAGCACCCATGCCGATGGCCGCTGCAATGATGCCGCCTTCGCCGATGGGCGTGTCGAAGCAGCGCGTGATGCCGTGCTTCTTCTGCAGCCCTTCGGTGGCGCGGAACACGCCTCCGAAATAGCCCACGTCTTCGCCGAATACGAGCACGTCCGGATTGCGCGTCAGCATCACATCCATGGCGGAGTTGATCGCCTGGATCATGTTCATCGTGGCCATGATCAGACGCCCAATTCCTGGCGCTGGCGCCGCAAATGCCAGGGCATTTCCTTGTAGACGTCCTCGAACATGGTTTTGACGCTGGGCGGATTGGTGCCCAATATGCCGTAGCTTTCCGCTTCCTTGTTCGCGGCGCGCACTTCTTCGACCACGCCCTTGTGCTGTTTTTCGTGATCCGCTTCCGACCATGCACCCAGAGCAATTAGATGCGTCTTAAGGCGCACAACGGGATCGCCGAGCGGCCAGTTCTTCGCTTCGTCGGTGGGCCGATAGCGGCTTGGATCGTCGCTCGTGGAATGGCCTTCGGCGCGATAGGTGTAGTGCTCGATCAATGTTGCGCCGAGATTGTTGCGCGCGCGTTCCGCCGCCCATTGCGTCACCGCGAAGACCGCAAGGAAATCGTTGCCGTCGACTCGCAAGCCCGGCACGCCGTAGCCGATGCCGCGCGCGGCGAATGTCGCCTGCTCGCCGCCGGCGATGCCCTGAAAGCTTGAAATCGCCCATTGATTGTTGACGACGTTGAGGATCACCGGCGCGCGATAGACGGAGGCGAAATTGAGCCCATGGTGGAAATCGCCTTCCGCCGTGGTGCCTTCGCCGATCCACGTGGCCGCGATCCGATCGTCGCCTTTATAGGCCGACGCCATCGCCCAGCCGACCGCCTGACTGAACTGCGTGCCGAGATTGCCGGAGATGGTGAAGAAGCCGTGCGCCTTGCTCGAATACATGATGGGCAATTGGCGGCCCTTCAGCGGATCGCGCACATTCGAATAGACCTGGCACATCATGTCGACCATCGGATAGCCGCGCGTGAGCAGCAGTCCCTGCTGGCGATAGCTCGGAAAGCACATGTCGTTGGGGTCGAGTGCGAGCGCGGGGGCGATGGAGACGGCCTCCTCGCCCGTGCACTTCATGTAGAACGACGTCTTGCCCTGGCGTTGCGCGCGATACATGCGGTCGTCATAGGCGCGCGTGAGCATCATCAGACGCAGTCCGCGCTTCAGCGTGTCCGGATCGAGCCGCGGATTCCACGGACCTACTGCCTTGCCGTCATTGTCGAGCACGCGGATCAGCTTGAACGCGATGTCCTTGATGTCGTGGGCGGCGACGGAGCTATCCGGACGCGGCACATCGCCGGGAGGGGGAATGACGATCTTGCTGAAGTCCGGACTGTCGCCCGGCCGTTGCTCCGGCTGGGGGATATACAGGCTCAGCTTTTTCTTGTTTTTCATGACAACCGATCGTTAGCGGAAAGAACGCGGGGGTCGTTGGAACGCGCGAGCCGAACGACCTTATCAGGAACCCGGCGCCGGCGCTGATATCCGGTTGCGCGAGACGGCGTCAAGGCGAGTCCAAGCCGTTCGCGGTGCAGACTTTTCGGCGGCATATCCTCGCGAACACGCGGGCGAGCAACAAACAGATGCGCAGGCCTGATCAGGCTGACAGGACATGAGCGTGCCCCGGCGTCGCGCGCCATAAATTCTCCGGTCGCTCAAAAAGCGCTTGCATTTGTTCCTGATTTGTTCTTATCTGTATTTCATGCAAACCGCACTCGCTTTCGGCCAGTCGGCCGACCTCGTTTTTGTCCGCGACCGTCTTCGGGACCGCTTCGGACCCGTCTTCGATGCCATGCGGCACGATCCGATCAGCCAGCTGGTCAAGGCGTCGATCAGCGGCCGAACCTATGACGATATTTCTTCGGCTGCGTTCGAACGTCTGGTCGCGCGATATCCGAATGTCGAAGACCTCGCGGTGGCGCCGGTCGAAGAGATCGAAGCCGTGATTTGCGGCGTCACCTATGCCGAAAACAAAGCGTTCCATCTGCGCGCCGCGCTGCGCATGATCAAGGCGCATCAGGGTGAGATCGCACTCGATTTTCTTTTGGACTGGCCGATCGATCTCGCACTGTGCTGGCTGGAAGGCCTGCCGGGCGTGGGTCACAAGGTGGCGTCCGCGGTGTTGAATTTCAGCACGTTGCGCCGGCGCATTTTCGTCGTCGACACCCATGTGTTGCGCGTGTTGCAACGATTCGGTTTTGTGGGAACGAACGCCGACAGCGAAGACGCCAGCGATGCGGTCATGGCGGCGGCGGATAGTTTCGATACCGACGATTTATATGAACTTCATTGGCTGCTGAAATATCTCGGGCAGCAGGTCTGCACCCACGGCATCGCCCATTGCAGCGAATGCCCGCTGGCGGCGATGTGCATGAAACGCGTGCGTCCGGAAAAGACGCTCAGCCATCCTGTTTTGCTGGCCGAGCAAACGGCGCAGCCGGCTTGAGATCGGCGACCTCATGGCCGATATGGCCTTCAAACTGGCCGTCTTGCGCGCTGCCCTGGAGCGGCCAGGCGACACGCGCGCAAATCCGCTCGTGCCTCTGGGTCATGGGCCGGCCGATACCTGCCTGAAGGGCGGCTTGCGGCAGGGAACGGTCCACGAAGTGTTCGCGGCCGAAACCAGCCACGAGCCGGCCGCGACAGGCTTTGCGCTCGCTCTTGCCGCGCACATGGCGGGCGAGCGGCGCTGGCTGTTGTGGGTCCGACAGGATTTTGCGGCGCTCGAAGAAGGCGAGCCCTATGGCGTGGGTCTCGCCGAGCTGGGTCTCGATCCGTCATATGTACTGATGGTGCACGCGGCCAATGCTGCCGAGGTGTTGCGCGCGACCGCCGAAGGCCTCGCCACCGCAAGCCTGGGCGCGGTCGTGCTCGAACCCTGGGGCGAACCGAAACTGTTCGATCTGGCGACGAGCCGCCGCCTCACCCTGGCAGCTGCCCGCAACAACGTGACCGCCATTCTGCTGCGGCCGGGTGCCGAGCCTTGGCCCAGCGCTGCGGAAACGCGCTGGCTCATACGCGCCGCAAGATCGCGGGACAGCCAGGACGATTGGGGGATGCCGGTGTTCGACGCGAGCCTTGTGCGCAACCGGCATGGAACGACAGGGCAATGGGTGATGGAGTGGAATTGCGATGACCGGCTCTTCCGCCAGGCGGCGCATCCTCGCGTTGTGGCTGCCGCGCCTGCCGACGGATCGGCTCCAGCGCGCGCAGCCTTCGGGAGATAAAAAGCCGCTCGTCCTCGCCGCCAAGGTGGACAACGCGTTGCGCCTGTCTGCCGTGGATGCGCACGCGGCAAAACTCGGCCTCGCGACCGGCATGGCGCTGGCCGACGCGCGCGCGATGATTCCCGCGCTCGACGTGATCGCCGCCGACGAAGCGGCGGACCGGAAACTTCTCGAACGCATCGCCGACTGGTGCGAACGCTTTTCGCCGCTGGTCGCGCTCGATCCGCCGCACGGGCTTTTCTTCGACGTGACGGGCACGACGCATCTGTTCGGCGGCGAGCGCGCGATGCTCGAAAACATACGCCGTGCGATTGCGGGACAAGGCTTCTCCATTCGGCTTGCGCTTGCGGGCACGGCCGCGGCTGCACGCGCGCTCGCTGCCTATGCCGACGGCACCATCGTCGAACCCGGCTGCGATGCGCAAAGCGTGGCGCCGCTGCGGGTTGCAGGTCTGATGGTGGATCCGGCGATCGTTTATGGGCTGCACCGTGCAGGGCTCAAAACCATCGGCGCCGTGGCGGCGCGCGCGCGACACGAACTCGCGTCCCGTTTCGGGGGCGCCTTTGTGGCCCAACTCGACCGCACCTTGGGCCGGGAAGACGAACCGATCTCGCCGCGCCACCCCCTGCCCGACTGCATGGCAGAGCGGCGTTTTGCCGAACCTGTGGTCACGGACGATGTGGTGGCGGACACGATCTTCGCACTTGCCGAAAGCATCGCGGGCTTGCTCGAGAAGCGCGGCGAAGGTGCCCGCCGGCTCGAAGCCGCCTTCTTCCGCGCCGACGGACAAATGCGCCGCATTGCCGTTGCCATGGCGCGACCTACGCGCGACCCGAGGGTTGCGGCGCGCCTGTTCCATGAAAAGCTCGATGCGCTCGCCAATCCGCTCGATCCCGGTTTCGGCTTCGACCTGATCCGGCTTTCGGCCGTCACCACCGAACCGCTCAACCCGCAGGACACGAGCTTCGACAGCCGGGAAAACGAACGGAAGGAAATCGATTTCCTGATCGACCGTCTGTCGGCGCGTTTCGGCGCGGCGCGGGTGCTGCGTTTCCAGCCGCAGGACACGCATATTCCCGAAGCGGCCTCCGTGGCGCTGCCGGCGCAATATTCCGCGCCTTCGAAATTGTCTTGGACATCCCTGCGCGCGCAAAGCGAAGCGCCGCGCCGGCCCTTGCGCCTGTTTGCACAACCCGAACCCATCGAAGTGATGGCCGAAATTCCCGAGGGCCCGCCGTTGCGCTTCCGCTGGCGGCGCGTGCTGCATGCGGTTTCGTGCGCCGAAGGGCCGGAGCGTATCGCGATGGAATGGTGGCGCACGCAGGACTCCGTGCCCACGCGGGATTATTTCCGCATCGAAGACGACCAGGGCCGCCGCTTCTGGCTCTACCGCGACGGTCTCTATGAGCGCGAAACATCGATCCCGCGCTGGTTCATGCATGGGGTGTTCGCATGACCGCCTATGCCGAGCTGGCCGTCACGACGAATTTTTCGTTTCTGCGCGGAGCGTCGCATCCGCATGAGCTTGTGGAGGCGGCGGCGATACTGGGGCTGAAGGCCGTCGGTATCGCGGATCGCAACAGCGTTGCCGGCATTGTGCGCGCTTACGATGCGATCGAGAAATTGCCGGAGCCAAAACCGAAACTTCTGGTGGGCGCGCGGCTCGTGTTCCGGGACGGCACGCCCGACATCCTCGCCTACCCGACGGATCGCAAGGCTTATGGGAATCTCTGTCGCCTGATCTCGGAAGGAAAACTGCGCGCCGGGAAAGGCCAGTGCGATCTCGATTTCGAGGATCTCGTCGAATGGCGCGATGGGCTACTGCTCGCCGTCCTGCCGCCCCAGCGTGTCGGCGACGAAACGAAACGCTGCCTGGAAAAGCTGAATCAAATCGCGCAGGGTCGCATCTGGCTCGCAGCCGCCATGCTCTATCGCGGCGACGACAGGCGCCGCCTGCGCAAGCTGCAGCGCCTCGCGCGTGAAACCCGCGTGCCGCTCCTCGCCGTCAACGACGTGCTCTATCACGAGCCGGAGCGGCGCGAGCTGCAGGATGTCGTCTCCTGCATCCGCGAGCATGTCACGCTCGATACGGCAGGCCGCCTTCTGGAAGCCAATGCCGAACGTCATTTGAAACCCGCTGATGAGATGGCGCGGCTCTTCCACGATGCCCCCGACGCAATCGCAGAGACGATCCGCTTTGCGGACCGCATTACATTTTCGCTCGACCAGCTCAAATACAATTACCCCGATGAGCCGGTGCCGAAAGGCAAGACGCCCCAGCAGCATCTGGTCGACCTGACCTGGGCTGGCGCCGGAGATCGCTATCCCGAAGGCATTCCCGACACGGTGCGCGAGACGCTCGAAAAGGAACTCGCGCTGATCGCCAAGCTCGACTACGCGCCTTATTTCCTCACCGTGCGCGACATCGTGGGCATGGCCAATACGCGGAAGATCCTGTGCCAGGGGCGAGGCTCCGCCGCCAATTCCGCCGTCTGCTATGTGCTCGGCATCACGGCCGTCGATCCGAGCAAGATCGATCTTCTGTTCGAGCGCTTCATCTCCGAAGAGCGCAAGGAGCCGCCCGACATCGACGTCGATTTCGAACACGAAGAGCGCGAAAAGGTGATGCAAGACGTCTATGAACGCTATGGCCGCGAGCACGCCGCGATCACGGCGACCGTCATCTGTTATCGGCCGCGCAGTGCCATTCGCGAAGTGGGCAAGGCGTTCGGATTGACAGAAGATACGACAGCCGCGTTGGCCGGTTCCGTGTGGGGAAGCTGGGGCGAAGGCCTCAAGGATCGCGAAATCAAGCAGGGCGATCGCGATCCCGCCAACGCGCTGATCGCGCGCGCGGTCGACTTTGCGAACGAGCTGGTCGGTTTCCCGCGCCATCTTTCTCAGCATGTCGGCGGCTTCGTGCTCACCCGCGACCGGCTCGACGAGATCGTGCCCATCGGCAACGCGGCAATGGACGACCGCACCTTCATCGAGTGGGACAAGGACGATATCGACCGCCTCAGCATCATGAAGGTCGACGTGCTGGCGTTGGGCATGCTCACCTGCATCCGCAAGGCGTTCGAGTTGATGAAGAACCACAGCAATGTCGATCTCGATCTTGCGACGGTCCCACGCGAAGACCCCGTCGTTTACGACATGCTGTGCAAGGGCGACGCGATCGGCGTGTTCCAGGTCGAAAGCCGGGCGCAGATGAACATGCTGCCCCGCCTGCGACCGAGAAAATTCTACGACCTCGTGATCGAAGTTGCGATCGTGCGGCCCGGCCCCATCCAGGGCGACATGGTGCATCCCTATCTGCGCCGCCGGAATGGTGTGGAAAAAGTGGAATACCCCGTGCCATCGCCCGAGCACGGACCCGCCGACGAACTGGTCAAGGTTCTGGGCAAGACGAACGGCGTGCCGCTGTTCCAGGAGCAGGCGATGAAGCTCGCCATCGTGGCGGCGAAATTCACGCCCGACGAAGCGAACGGCCTGCGCCGTGCGATGGCGACGTTCCGCCATATGGGCACGATCCACACTTTCGCCGACAAAATGATCGGCAACATGGTGGCGCGCGGCTATGAGCGCGATTTCGCCGAACGCTGCTTCAAGCAGATCGAAGGTTTCGGCACTTACGGCTTTCCGGAAAGTCATGCCGCGAGTTTCGCGCAGCTTGTGTATGTCTCCGCATGGATCAAGAAGCATCATCCCGCCGCTTTCGGCTGCGCGCTGCTCAACGCGCAACCGATGGGTTTCTATGCGCCGGCCGAGATCGTGCGCGATGCCCGCGAGCATGACGTCGAAGTGCGTCCCATCGATGTGAGCTTCAGCGAATGGCACAACACGCTGGAAAAGCGCGAGGACGGCGCGCTCGCGTTACGGCTGGGCTTCCGGCAGATGGACGGCTTCCGGGAAGAATGGGCCGAAGCGTTGATCGCGGCGCGCACGCGCAAGCTCGACGGGATCGAGGACCTCTCGCGCCAACTGCCCAAGCGCGCCTTGATGGCTCTTGCCGAAGCGGATTGCTTCCGCTCGCTGGGGCGAGACCGGCGCGAGGCGCTGTGGGCCGTGCGGCGCCTGGCCGATGACACGCCCTTGCCGCTCTTTGCCGTGCGTGACGCGGAGGAGCTACCGTCCGAAACAACCGCGCCGCTACCCACGATGCCGCTCAGCGAGCATGTGCTGGCCGACTACCGAACCTTGAGGCTGTCGCTCAAAGGCTATCCGATGCAGTTCCTGCGCGATCTGTTCAAGAGCGAGCGCGTGTCGTCCTGCGCGGAGATTGCGGAGGCCGGGGACGGCGCTGCCGCGAGTTGTGCGGGTATCGTGCTGGTGCGCCAGATGCCGGGCGCCAAAGGTGTCGTGTTCATCACCTTGAGCGACGAAACCGGAATCGCCAACATCGTCGTGTGGCCGAAAATGATGGAGCGCTTCCGCAAGGAAGTAATGGGCTCGCGGCTGCTGCTGGTGAAAGGCCGTGTGCAGAAAAGCCCGGAGGGAGTGGTCCATCTGGTGGCCGAACACCTTACCGACCGCACGCAGGAACTCGACCGGCTCTCGGAAGACAAAGTACGCCCGCAACTCTCCCGCGCCGATGCTGTCGCCCATCCTGCCGGGCCAGAGCGGCCGACCCGCGGCCACCACCCGCGCGACGTGCGTATCCTGCCCAAATCGCGCGATTTTCATTAGGCTGGCATTCGCCGCACATCGTCGTCACATTCGCCGGCATGAAAAAGAAAAGCGCACCCGTTCTTCCCGATCTGCTCGCGCCCGGTCTCGATGTCGTGTTCTGCGGCACCGCCCCCGGCACGGTTTCGGCCCAGCGCCGGCAATATTACGCGCACCCGCAAAACAAATTCTGGCGCGCGCTCCATAATGTCGGCCTGACGCCGCGCCTGCTTCAGCCTTCCGAATATGAAACGCTCCTCACCTATCGCATCGGGCTGACCGACATAGCCAAGCACGTCTCCGGCATGGACAATCAATTGCCGCGCGGCAGCCTGGGGAAAGAGGCGATCGCCGATCTTCACGCGCGCATCGAGACCTACAAACCGAAAATCCTCGCCTTCACGAGCCTCGCGGGCGGACGAAAATTTGCCGGCTCTGCCGCCCCTCTGGGCCGCCAATCCGTGACCATCGGCGAAACGGAAGTCTGGATCCTGCCCTCGCCGTCTCCGGCCGCACACTGGAACTGGCAGAAAAACGAAGAAGTCTGGCGCGCGCTCGCCGCCGAAGTTCGCAAGCTAAGATGATCGTGTATTCGCACAACAATTTGCTCTAGGGTCCGTTCGCCACACCTCGTCACTGCCATGCCGGATCCGAAATCCATTCTGCTGCTTCCCGAACGCGTCTGGACTGCGGGCGAAGACATGCCTCGCGCGCATTGGGCCGTGCTGATCGCGGCTAATCGCATCGCGGCGGCCGGTCCCGCGGATCGCATCGACGCGCCGCCCGATACCGAGCGCATCGAATTGCCGGGCCAGACATTGCTTCCCGGATTGATGGATCTTCACTCCCATCTGTTCCTGCACCCCTACAATCGAACCTCCTGGGACGATCAGGTGCTGAAGGAATCCGAAGCCTATCGCACCGTGCGCGCAGTGACGCATGCGCGCCACACGCTGCAGGCGGGCTTCACCACCTTGCGCGACCTGGGCACCGAGGGCGCGGGCTATGCGGACGTTGCGATCAAACGCGCGATCGATGAAGGCATGATCGAAGGCCCACGCCTCTATGTGGCCGGCCGCGCGATCGTGGCCACAGGCAGTTACGGCCCCGCCGCCCGCAACTACCGACCCGATTGCTGCCTGCCGCAAGGCGCGGAAGAAGCGAGCGGCGTGGACGAAATTGTGCGCGCCGTGCGCCACCAGGCGAGCCACGGCGCGGACTGGATCAAAGTCTATGCCGATTACCGCACGGGTCCGAACGGCGAGACGCGACCGACTTTCTCGGAAGACGAATTGCGCGCGGCTGTGGCTACGGCGCACGACACCGGCCGGCCCGTCTCCGCCCATGCGGCGAGCGATGAAGGAATGCGTCGAGCTGCCGTGGCCGGTGTCGACACCATCGAGCATGGCTATGGAGGATCGGATGCGACTTTCGCGCTGATGGCGAAGAACGGCGTCGCATTCCTGCCAACACTGACGGCGCCGGAAGCGATCGGCGAATATTTCTTCGGCTATGTCGCGGGCAAGAGCGAGCCTACCGCGCAGATGCGGCTTGCCGAGCAGGGCTTTCGCACAGCATTGAAGCACGGCGTGACGATCGGCTGCGGCAGCGATGTCGGCGTGTTCGCGCACGGCACGAACCAGCGCGAGCTTGCCTGGATGGTGCGGCTGGGCCTAACCCCGGCACGGGCTCTGCTGGCTGCGACCTCGGTCGACGCCAAAATCCTGGGCAAGCAGGATCTGGGCGAAATTCACGAAGGGTTCCTTGCCGACGTTATCGCAGTGACCGGCGATCCGGTGCAGGATATCGCCGCGGTGAAGAACGTGACCTTCGTCATGAAGAACGGCCGCATCCATCGTCGGCCATAAAGCTCAGCAGGCAGGACCATTCCATGGACAGCGCAAAGCTCAAATCCTTCGTAGGTTCCATCTGGGACGACGCGGTCGTACCGACCCTGACCGAATATATTCGCATCCCGAACAAGTCCCCCGCGTTCGATCCGGATTGGGCCGCGCACGGCTATATGCGCGACGCGGTGAAGCTGTTCGAAACCTGGGCGCGCGACAAGATCAAGGCAATCGAAGGCGCCGCGCTCGAAGTCGTGCAGCTTCCCAATCGCACGCCGCTGATCTTCATCGAAATCCCAGGCCAGGGACCGAAGACCGTTCTGCTTTACGGCCATCTCGACAAGCAGCCGGAGATGGTGGGTTGGGCGGAAGGATTCGGGCCGTGGACGCCCAAAATGGACGGCGACAAATTGTTCGGACGGGGCAGCGCCGATGACGGCTATGCGATGTTCGGCGCGCTGTCTGCCCTGCTCGCATTGCGCGATCAGAACGTGCCGCATGCGCGCTGCGTGATCCTGATCGAGGCTTGCGAGGAATCGGGAAGCATGGATCTGCCCTTTTATGTCGATCATCTGGCGGCGCGCATCGGCGAACCGTCTCTGGTCGTATGTCTCGATTCCGGTTGCGGCGATTACGAGCGTATGTGGCTCACCACCTCGCTGCGCGGCACGGCCATCGGCAGTCTGACCGTGCGCGTGCTCGAAGAAGGCGTTCATTCGGGCGATGCCTCGGGCATCGTGCCGTCGAGTTTCCGGATTCTGAACCAGCTGATCGCGCGGCTGGAAGACCCCGCGACGGGTACGATCAAGCCAAAGGAACTCTATTCGACGATCCCGCAGCAGCGCCTGCAGCAGGCAAAACAGGCGGCGCAGGTGTTGGGCAGCGATATCTACGCCAAGTTTCCGTTTGCGAATGGCGTCGAACCCGTCACGCACGACCTGGCCGAACTCGTGCTCAACCGCACCTGGCGGCCGCAATTGTCGGTGACCGGCATGGAAGGATTGCCCGCGCCGCAGAATGCAGGCGCCGTCATGCTGCCCTACACGACAGCCAAGATAAATCTGCGGCTGCCGCCCACGCTCGACGGCGAAAAAGCGGGACCGATCATGAAGGAGGTTCTCGAAGCTTCGCCGCCTTACAACGCGAAAGTGACCTTCGATGCCGAACGCGCGATGTCGGGCTGGAACGCGCCCGCGCTTGCGCCCTGGCTTGAGAAATCCGTCGAGCGCGCCTCGCAGACCGCCTTCGGCGCCCCGCCCGCCTTCATGGGCGAAGGCGGCAGCATTCCGTTCATGGCGATGCTGGGCGAGAAATTCCCCAAGACGCAGTTCGTCGTCACGGGTGTGCTGGGCCCGCATTCCAATGCGCACGGCCCCAACGAATTCCTGCATATCCCCACAGGCAAGCGCGTGACCATGGCGATCGCGCAGATCGTCTCCGATCACTTCAATGCATAGGGTTGCAATACGCCAGCTTGCGATTGTGAGCATCCTGCTCATTTTCGCTGGGGCGGCTGCGTGGGGACAGGGCGGTGTGCCGGCGCACAGCTTCGGCATCCTGATACTCGGCGATTCCAACAGCGAAGGGCCTTTCGGCGGGACGCTGTACGATGCGCTGCTCGCGAAGCGCCTGCCGGGCTCGGACGCATCGATCAACGTGAAGATGTTCGCAAAATGCGGCGCCGGCGCCAATGACTGGATCGAGCGCGACGCGGCGAACATCGATTGCGGCGCCTGGATTTGCGATGAGGGCCGTCCCGCCTCGTCCTGCCGACATTCCTGGGGCGGCACGATTCCCACATTGCCCGAACTCTATGACGAGCTGCATGCCGAAAGGCGCGTGACGCTCGTCGTGCTGGGACTCAACATGATCATCGGCCGCCGCGCGCAGAAGCTCGACGACGCGACGAACCTGATCGCGGCAATTCATGCGCAGCACAGCGCCTGCATCTGGGTGGGTCCCCCGCAACCCGGCAATCTGTTCGTGCCGCCCGGCGAATATGAAAGCTTTGTCGGCGACCTTGAGCGAACGGTCACGCGCAATGGCTGCCGCTATATTTCAAGCGACGACAAGACGGATCGTCATGATCTGGGCGAGAACACCAAGGACGATCACTATTCAAAGCCCGACGCCGAAGCGTGGGCCCGGAAAGTTCTGTAC
>JBEKLK010000030.1:0-17061 GCA_050010235.1 Rhizomicrobium sp. | reverse complement strand
TGCGCCCGGCATGAAGGCCGATCTCAATGTGATCGATTTCGACAAGCTCAAGGTCTCTCGCCCCAAGATGGCGTTCGATCTTCCCGCCGGCGGCAAACGATTGCTGCAAGGCGCAAGCGGCTATGTCGCGACGATCGTCTCGGGCGAAATCGTCTATCGCAACGGTGAAGCGATGAACGCATTGCCGGGCAAGTTGGTGCGCGGTCCGCAACGCGCGCCGGTGGTCAACTAATCCGCCGCGCGCAGGCGATAGTGACTGACGCCCCAGGGGCGGCCGTCTTCATAGCCGAACAACTCGGCCGTCGCGAGGAAGAACATGCGCCAGCGCCGGCGCCACAGGCCCGCGTCGCGGCCGTAAACTTTGCGAAGAATGACTCCGATCCGCTTCGCGTTGGCGTCGTAATTGGCGAGCCAGTCGAGCGCGGTGCGCCGGTAATGCGCGCCGCTCCAGCGCCATTCCTCTTCGACCGCAAACAGATCCGGGAAGCGATGGATCAGCCCGTGACTGGGCATGATGCCGCCGGTGAAGAAGTGCTGCGCGATCCAGTCGCGTTCGTCGTGGTGATCGAAGCGATAGGGCGCGCGATCGTGGCTGAACACATGGATGAAGACGCGTCCATCCGGCTTGAGCCAGCTCCGCACCCGCTCAAGCAGTCCCCGCCAGTTCGCCATGTGCTCGAACATCTCCACCGAGACCACGCGGTCGAAACGCCGGTCGCAGGAGAAATCGTTCATGTCGGCAGTGACGACCGTGAGATTGCGAAGCCGGCGCAGCATCGCCTGGTGCTCGATATACTCCCGCTGCGGCCGCGAATTCGACACGGCCGTGATGCGCGCGGCGGGAAACCGCTCCGCCATCCACAGCGACAGCGAACCCCAGCCGCAACCGAGTTCGAGGATGTCCTGGCCGTCGCGCAGATCGGCATGCTGCGCAGTTTCGGCCAGCGCGCACGCCTCAGCTTGCGCCAAGGTCTCGTCGCCGCGCGGGTAAAGGCAGCAGGAGTATTTGCGCCGGGGACCCAAGGCGAGCGCGAAGAACTCCGGCGGCAATTCGTAGTGTTGGGTGTTGGCTTCCCGAGCGTGCTCCGCGATGGGGTGCGCCGCCATGCCGGCCGCAAAAGCGCCGTCGGTGTCGCCCGACACGGCCAGCAAACGCTGTTGCTCCAACAGGAGCCTGCGAATCCCGGCGATGACGAGCGCATCCGGGACGGGAAGGCGTTCAGCCAGCCGGCCTCCCGCGGTCAAAAGATCCATGTCGCGCCTCCTCTTGGGCACCCCGTCTACGCACCGCCAATCCAAAAGGATCACCGCGAACGAATCCCGTCGCGCCGTTGTCCGTCGCGTGGATCGTGCGCGCGAAGGCGTTCTTGATCCGGCACGCGGCCTATGCGTACGCTGAACGACAAGCAGCCCGGGGGCCACATGACCGCTCGCTACGAAATCTTCGGCACCGTGTCGCCCGGCTTCGAAGGCGCGCGCGGCGCGTTCGCGGAGAATTTCGCGCGCGAAGGCGACTATCGGGAGACGGGCGCAGGCTTCGCGGCCTTTCATCGCGGACGTTGCGTCGTCGATCTGTGGGGCGGCTTCGCCGACGGCGCGCGCAGCCGAATTTGGGCCCGCGATAGTCTGTGCAATGTGTGGTCGAGCACCAAGGGCATTTCGGCCACTGCCGCCGCCATTCTCGTCGAGCGCGGCGTGTTCGGTTACGACGACAAGGTCGCGTCGTTGTGGCCGGAATTCACACAAGGGGGCAAGGAGAACGTCACCGTCGCGCAGGTGCTCTCGCATCAGGCAGGGTTGCCGGGATTTGTCGAGCCCACTTCGGTCGCAGACCAATTCGACTGGACCGGCTGCTGCGCAAAGCTCGCGCGGCAAAAGCCTGTCTGGGAGCCGGGCAAGGCCACCTCCTATCACGCGATGACGTTCGGCTGGCTGATCGGCGAAATCGTGCGCCGCGCCACAGGAAAGTCCATCGGCCGCGTCATCCAGGACGAGATCGCAAAGCCGCTCGATGCGGCGCTGTTCGTGGGACTGCCGCAAAGCGCGGATTCGCGCAGCGTCGAAATGCTCGCGCCGAAGCACATGGTCGACACATCCGGCCTGCCGCTGCCGGATTCCGCGCGCATGGCGCTTTCCAATCCGCAGCAGGATCCGCTCGCGCCGAATTTGCGCGCCTGGCGCGCCGCAGAAATTCCCGCTGCGAACGGGCAGGCGAGTGCAATGGGGCTGGCGCGCCTCTACGCGGCGCTTGCCGATGGCGGCACGCTTGACGGCGTGAAGCTGTTGTCCCGCGAAGGCGTCGCCCGCATGGCGCGGCCCGCCACCGCCGAGGGTCGGCAGGACATGTTCCTGGGCTTCGTCGATTGCTGGGGCATGGGCGTGGTGCTTAACACGCCGGGAATTTACGGCTCGAATCCGCGCGCCTTCGGCCACAGCGGCTGGGGCGGATCGTTCGGCTGCGCCGATCCCGATGCGAATGTCGCGATCGGCTATGTGTGCAACCAGATGGGTCCGGAACTGGTGGGCGACCCTCGCACCGCGGGCTTGTGCAAAGCCGTGTTCGATTGCGCCGCGCGCGCCTGACAGCGACTGCGTTTCAACTCAGCTGCAGCGGACCGCGAAACTGGCGCAGTAGCGCGCCGAACCAACTGCCGTCATAGCTTTTCGCCGACTGTGCGAATTCGCCCGGCAAGTCGCGCCAATAGAGCTGTGGATTGTGGTGATGAATGTCGTGGAAATTCTGGTTCAACACCAGCCACGAGGCCCAGCGCGGAATGCGCGTGTTGCGGGCATTGAGTCCGGAGTCGAGGGGCATTCCGTAATGCGGCGCATTGTCGAGCAGCGACAGCATGAACCAGCGCGCGGCGATCGTGGCCACGAACACGGGCCACCACGCACCCCACAACCACACCGCCAGCACGTCGAGCGCAACGATGGCAGCGAGATCGAACTGGACGGCGTGCCGCCGTTCCGGATTCGAGAAGGTGCGAAGCGCCGCTGCGCGCAACGGCGCGGTTTCGGGATTCTGGTCCACGGATTCGACCATCCATTTCGTCGCCCCGACAGGCAGCAGGAGAAGGAAGGGGATAATCGCATAGAGCAGCGAATTGCCGATCACGAGCTTGAAGAAATAGACGATCGCCGCAGCCGCGCGCGATTGACCGGCTGCATAGGCTTCCGGCCGGTCGTAATCATGCCGGTTGAATCCGTGGTGGGCGAGATGGCCGAACCGCATGGTCTCCCAGGGAAGACCAAGCGTGATGCCCAGTGCGCGGCCGGCACGCCGGTTCCAATTTTCGCCCGGAAGCAGATTACCGTGCATGCTCTCATGCATGAGGCCGTAGTGAAGAGGCTCGGTCAGCGCCGCCGTCAGCACAAGCGCGCCGGCGCTAAACCAGCTTGGATAGAAGAATACAGGGAAGATCCCGAACTGCAGCGCTGAAATGAGCGCCACGAAGCCCAGGAGGCAGCTGTCGAACCGGATCTTGTGCAAGTTCGGCACCCTCGCATCACACATGGAAAATATTAAGTCGTGAGCGTGCCGTAAGGCAAATGTGCGCGGCAGTCCATGCGGCCCGGCCTCTGCAGCGCAGAGGCCGGACTGCCGGGAGATCGAGATATGATGCAAACCGACTTATAGAGTGCCGGTGCGCGCGACGGCACGGTTGCTAGTGATGAGGCCCGTGGCTGCCGCCGCTGCTATGGGCCGAAAAATGTCCCGCGCTGCTACGGCTGCCGAAGCTGCCATGACTGAAACTGCTGCGGCCGCGATAGCCGAAATGACCGCCGCCCCAGCTATAGCCGCCGGGATGGCCGCCGCGCCAACCATTCCAGCCAAAGGCGCCGCCCCAACCATAGCCGCCCCGCCAGGCGTAGCCGCACCAGTAATAACCGGGGCCCTGCCAGCCGGCGTCGTACCAGCAATAATTCCGGCCGCCGAAGAAGTAGATCCCGACGGCGTCGAGCGATGGCGCGTCGCTATCGTGATAAACGCCGAAATCGAGCTGCGCGGGCGGGTCCGCGATGGCAGCCGAACTGGCCAGAATCAGCGTTGCAACTGCCACGCCGAGGAGAAGATTGCGCATGGGGATATCCTTCAATGAAGGTCCGGATGGATGAAATTCCGCCCGCGGCCCCGCGCGACGAGCCCGCGCACAAAGAGCCTTTTCGCAGAACGCATGAACGGGAGAGAGGTTCCCGCGCCGGACCGTGGTGCGCTCACGCGCGTTTGATGAGTCGCGCATCGCGATTGTGGCATGGTGCCGGCTCGCCAGGGGGACGGGACCATGATCTTTCGCACGGCGTTCGTAGCTGCAGCATTTTCCGTTATCGGCACCGCGGTTTTCGCGACCGGATCGAGCGTTCCAATAGTCTGGGCGGCCGATATTCCGATGCAGAGCTGCGACGGCGTTCCATGCATCGACGTGCAATTCGGCCACGCACTGGCGGGGCGCGCCATAATCGATACGGGCGACGTCGCCTCGCTCGTCGATGTGAGCGATGAAAACGGCGCCGGGTTCGACGGCAAGACGAAAGCCGGGAGCTACGATCTCGCCCGTCCGGACGTCACGGTCGGTACAATCGTGCTCAAATCCGTGCCGACGATCGGCTACGGGATGCAAGACGATATCGCCAAAGGCGAGATGCCGCGTTCGCGATTCCTGCTCGCTTATCCGGCGTTCAAGAATCGCATATTGCAGCTCGATTTCGTTCACCACAGGGTGCGGATATCGGACGTCTTGACGGAAGCTGCGAACTGCGACGGCGCCTGCGCCTCGCTGAGCTTCCCGACTTTCGGGAAGGCCGGGCCGCCCATTGTCGTGTCCGATGGATTCGCCGTGAACGGCCATCCGATCACGGTGCAGATCGATTCCGTCTACACCGGAAACCTGCTGATCTATTCGGCCTCCATCGCAAAGCTGGGTCTGTCGAGCGCGGCGCAGACCACGACCGTCGAAGAGTTCGCGTACACCGATGGCGGCGTAAAAATGCGCAAGGCTCCCGCGCGATGGATCGCATTCGCCGGACAAACTCTCGCCCGCAATGCCGCGCTATATTTTCCCACACCGGGTGTGCACCAGCCGGACGGGCTGTTCGACGGCACCGTCGGGCTGGCGCTCCTGGGAGACAAAATCGTGACACTCGATTTCCACGACAAAACGATCTCGATCGCGAATGGCTGACTCTGTGATGGCCAAAATAGACGGGAAAGCGGGTCGCATGCGCAACATCGCGGTCTGCTGCAGCGTCGTGATGGCGCTGCTGGGAAGTGTCCCCGCCGGCGCAGCAACCGCTGTCGAGCAGTTCCACAATCTTCGGCAAGCGTTGGTGCACGATCGCGTGCAAAAGGACTGGCCATCCCATTTGGTCGACGCGGAACGCACGCGGGTGTTTCTGAACGACTCGCCCTTGTCCAATCTGGAGCTTGCGCTGGCCGACCTGCAGCTCGGACACACCGGCGAAGCCGCCGAGGCCACCGGCCGCTTTCTCGCCATGGGGCAGGTCAACGCCATCTTGTCGTCGCCTCTGTTCCAGCCGCTGCGGCCCAAATTCGAAGACGCGATCGCCGCCAATATCGGCCCGGTTTCGCGCGGCGAGCGCGCCTTAACGCTTTCCGATCCGAAATTGCTGCCCGAAGACATCGACTACGATGTGAAATCGCAGCGGTTCTTCGTCTCGTCGATTTTGCAGAAGAAGATTGTGACGGTCGATATGAACGGAACCGAGCGGGATTTTGCCGCTTCGCCGGATCACTGGCCGGTGGTGGCGCTCAAGGTCGATGCCGAACGTCGTGTCCTTTGGGCCACCGAAGTGGCCTTCGACGGTTTCGGGATCGATCCGTCCGCAGATTGGGGTCGTTCCGTGCTGCTCGAATACGATCTGGATCGCGGCACGCTTGTCTTCCGGCTCGAAGGTCCCAGGCCCGGAAACCTCGGCGACATGGTGTTGGCCGACAACGGCGATCCGATCGTCTCCGACGGTGTCGGCGGCGGAATTTATCGTGTCCATGACCGGCAACTGCGCCGCATCGATCGCGGCGATTTCGTTTCGCCGCAGACATCGGCGATTTGTCCCCATTCCCCCGCCGTCTTCGTGCCCGATTATGTGAGAGGCGTGGGGATCCTCAATCCGGTCACGGGATCGGTCCGCTGGCTCTCCACTCAGGACCGCTACGATTTGTCCGGAATCGACGGTCTCTATTGCCGCGGCAATCTGCTGATCGCGACGCAGAACGGCGGCTCGCCGGAGCGGGTGATCTCGTTCGCGCTCGACAAATCGGCCTCGAACATTGTGGCGCAGACTGTCATCGAACGGGGCGGCGCGCTCGGCGATCCAACCCATGGCGTGTTTGTCGGCGATGAATTTTATTACATCGCCAATTCGGGCTGGGATTCTCTGGACGAGCACGGCGCCTTGAAACCGTCCGCCACGCTGACGCCGGCGCGGGTCATGCGCGTGAGTTTGGCCAAAGCCGGAGTCGGGACATTCGAGTGACGTTTCGGTGAAAGCCGGCGTTGCCGCCCCGCGATTCGCCCCCAAACCAAGCCCGACACCGTCCAAAATGCCTTGACCCCCAATTAGTTTCATATGAAACTATCTCGCAATCCCCGCGCGACTCATTGAAGGAGGCCGGCTATGGCGAACATCTGGGACAATCCGATGGGTACCGACGGTTTCGAGTTCGTCGAATACACGGCGCCCGATGTGGGCCAGCTGCATGCCTATTTCGAGCGCATGGGCTTTCGCGCCGTCGCGCGGCACAGATCCAAGAACGTCACTTTGTTCCGTCAGGGCGAAGTGAACTTCATCGTCAATGCGGAACCCGACAGTCACGGCAGCCGCTTCGCCAAGGCGCATGGCCCATCGGCCTGTGCGATGGCGTTCCGCGTGCATGACGCGCCGGCGGCCTACAAGAAACTGATCGCGCTGGGCGCGAAGCCGTTCACGAACCATGTCGGCCCGATGGAACTCAATATTCCCGCCATCGAAGGCATCGGCGGCAGCGTGATCTATCTCGTCGACCGCTATGGTGATCGTTCGATTTACGATGTCGATTTCCTGCCCACCGATCCGGCGAAGGGTTACGTGCATGACGGCGGGGGTCTCACCTATATCGACCACGTCACGCACAATGTGTTCCGCGGCAATATGGATCAATGGGCGGGCTTCTACGAGACGCTCTTCAATTTCCGCGAGATCCGCTATTTCGACATCGAGGGCAAGCTCACCGGCCTCAAATCGCGCGCGATGACGAGCCCGGACGGCAAGATCCGCATTCCCATCAACGAATCCTCCGACGATAAATCGCAGATCGCGGAATATCTCGATCTCTATCGCGGCGAAGGCATCCAGCACATCGCGCTGGGTACGAACGATATTTATGCCTCGGTCGAAACGCTCGCGAAAAGCGGCGTCGCGTTCCAGGACACGCCTGAAACCTATTACGAGCGTCTCGACAATCGTATCAAGGGCCATGGCGAAGACGTGGCGCGGCTCAGGCGCGACCGCATCCTGATGGACGGGGCGCCTACCGAGGACCAGGGCCTGCTGCTGCAGATCTTCACGCAGAACGCCATCGGCCCGATCTTCTTCGAAGTGATCCAGCGCAAGGGCAATGAGGGCTTCGGCGAGGGCAATTTCAAGGCACTGTTCGAATCCATCGAGGCCGATCAGGTGAAGCGCGGAGTGCTGCAGGCATGAGCGCGAAAAACTGGATCGAATTCCCCCGCATCGAAGGCGAAACCTCGCGCCAGGCCCACGCCGATTTGCCCGCCGGCACGTTCGAGCGCGAAATCGGCCGCGACGGATTTTTCGGCCCCGCGGCCCACATCTATCATCGCCATCCTCCCACCGGCTGGACGTCGTTCGAAGGCCCGTTGCGCCCGCGCGCCTTCGATGCGCTGGCCGCGGCGGATACGGCGAGCGATCCGGCACTCGCGGTGGGATTGCTGTCGAATGCGAGCTGCCAGATCGGAATCTGGGTGTGCGGGAACGCGATGCCGCATCTGGTGCGCAATGCGGATGGCGACCAGTTGCTGTTCATTCACGAAGGCGCGGGCGACCTGTTCTGCGACTTCGGCCATCTCGCCTATCGCGACGGCGATTACATTGTCCTGCCGCGCGGCACGATGTGGCGCCTCGCGCCTGCATCGCGCACCGTCTCGCTCACGATCGAAGCAACCAACGGTTCCTACAAGCTGCCCGAACGGGGCATTCTGGGCCCGCACGCATTCTTCGATCCCGCTTCGCTCGACACGCCGAAGCTCGATGATGCGTTTCGCGCCCAGGCCGACGAACGGCCCTGGAAGGTGCGCATCAAGCGCCGCGGTGGCATCACCACGGTCACCTATCCGTTTAATCCTCTCGACGCGGTTGGCTGGAAAGGCAATCTCGCGCCCGTGAAGCTCAACTGGCGCGACATCCGCCCGGTGATGAGCCATCGCTATCACATCCCGCCGTCGGTCCATTCGACCTTTGTGGCGGATCGTTTCGTCGTCTGCACCTTCGTGCCGCGCCCGATCGAAAGCGATCCCGGCGCGCTCAAAGTGCCGTTCTTCCATTCGAACGACGATTACGACGAAGTCATCTTCTATCATAAGGGCGAATTCTTCAGCCGCGACAATATCCGCCCCGGCATGGTGACGTTCCATCCCAACGGGTTCACGCATGGCCCGCATCCCAAGGCCTTCGCCGCCGGCGCCAAGGCCGCCAAAACCATGACGGACGAAGTGGCCGTGATGGTCGATGCGCGAGACCCGCTCGATATGAGCGCCGCGGCGGAGGCCTCCGAAGACCGCGGTTATGCCGACAGCTGGAAATCCAAATGAAGCTCGCCTCTCTTCGCCATGGCCGCGACGGCCAGCTTGTGGTGGTCAGCCGCGACCTGTCCCATTGCGTGGCCGTGCCGCATATCGCGCCGACCTTGCAGCGCGCGATGGACGAATGGGCGCATCTGGCGCCGCGCCTCATGCGCGTTTACGACCTCCTGAACGAAAACGACGCGGACGGCGCGAAGCCGTTCAACCCCCGCGACTGCGCATCGCCTTTGCCGCGCGCCTATCAATGGGCGGACGGCTCGGCCTATGTCACCCATGTCGAACTGGTGCGCAAGGCGCGCGGCGCGGACATGCCGCCGTCGTTCTGGACCGATCCCCTGATGTATCAAGGCGGGTCGGATTCGTTCATCGGTCCTTGCGATCCGATCTCCGCGGGCGACGAAGCCTGGGGCATCGATTTCGAAGCGGAAGTCGCCGTCATCACCGACGATGTGCCGGCGGGCGTCAGCGCCGCTGCCGCCGAGCACCACATCAAGCTTCTGATGCTGGTCAACGATGTCAGCCTGCGCAATCTGATCCCGTCGGAGCTCGCGAAGAATTTCGGCTTTTTCCAGTCGAAGCCCGCATCGGCGTTTTCCCCCGTTGCGGTGACGCCCGATGAATTGGGAGAGGCGTGGTCGGGGGGCAAGGCGCATCTGCCGTTGACCGTCGATTTCAACAGCGTGCGCTTCGGCTCGCCCAATGCGGGCGAGGACATGACGTTCTCGTTCCCGCAATTGATCTCCCATGCCGCGAAGACGCGCATTTTGGGCGCGGGCACGATCGTGGGCTCGGGCACGGTCTCCAACAAGGATCATGCGCATGGCTCCTGCTGCATCGCGGAGCGCCGCACATTGGAGCAGCTGGCGCATGGAGAGCCGCGCACGCCGTTCATGAGATTCGGCGACCGCGTGCGCATCGAAATGCTGGATTCGGAGGGGCGCTCTATTTTCGGAGCGATCGATCAGAATGTCGTCCGCTATGAGGTCTGATTTCGTCGTCTACGGTTATTTCCGCTCCTCGGCGGCCTTTCGGGTGCGCATCGCGCTTAATCTCAAAGGGATCGAGCCCGAATGGAAATTCATTCACCTTCTGAAGGATGGCGGCCAACAGCACGCGCCGGATTACAAGGCCGTCAATCCTCAGGAACTCATTCCGACATTGGTGCATGACGGCCATACGATCGGCCAATCGCTCGCGATCATCGAATATCTGGAGGAAGTGCAGCCCGAGCCGCATTTGCTGCCCGGCGATCCCGCGGGCCGCGCGCGCGTGCGCCAGCTTGCCGATATGGTCGCCTGCGATATCCACCCCGTGAACAATCTGCGTGTGCTGTTTCATCTGCGCGACGAATGGGGCGCGTCGGAGGAAAGGCGCGCGGCCTGGCAGCGGCACTGGATTTCGCTGGGCTTCGCCGCGATCGAGACCCTGCTCGCGGGTTCGCGGCAAACGGGGCGCTATTGCCATGGCGATGCGCCCACGCTCGCCGACATCTGCCTCATTCCGCAGCTGGCCAATGCGCGGCGGGTCAATCTCGATCTGTCGCCTTATCCCACGATCCTGCGCATCGAGCATACCGCGCTTGCGCATCCCGCCTTTGCGGCGGCTCTTCCGGCGGCGCAGCCCGATGCGGAATGAAACCGCCGCCGCCCCGCGGCTCGATCTCGATCATTTCCTGCCCTATCGGCTTTCGGTCCTGTCGAACCGGGTGTCGGGCGCCATCGCGCTGCAATATTCCGCGCGCTTCGATCTGAACGTTCCCGAATGGCGCACCATGGCGGTGCTGGGCGGCACGCCGGGCCTTTCCGCGCGCGAAGTGGCCGCGCGCACGGCCATGGACAAAGTGCAAGTGAGTCGCGCGGTGGCAAGCCTCATGCGCAAGAAGCGCGTTCAGCGCGAGACGGACGAGAAGGACGCACGCATCACGCGGCTGTCGCTCACGGCGAAAGGTCGTGCGATCTACGACCAGGTCGCTCCTCTCGCGCTCCATCTCGAAGAACAGTTCCTCAGCGCGCTGTCGCCTGCCGAACGCGCAACACTCGATCACTTGATGACCAAGCTCGCGCGGCAGTCGAGATTGCTCGGCGGCGGATAGCCGCGTCTCAACCGTCGACGATCAGGATCGCCAACGCCTTCGGCCCATGCGCGCCGAGTTCCAACGTCTGCTCGATGTCTCCGGTGCGGGACGGTCCCGTCACGAGGTTGACCGTGCGAGGGAACTCGCCGCGCGCTTTCACCTTTGCCAGCACTTCTTCCAGATGCGGCAGGATTGAGTCCGCGTGCAGGACGGCGATCTCGAGTCCGGCGCGGAAATGCCAGGAGGCAGGTGCGTCGGGCGCGGAGGTGTAGGCGAGCGTGCCGGTTTCGGCGATGGCATAAGGCGCGATGGCAAGCGCCGCATCGTCCGGACCGGGTGGTGTCGCTTCGCGCGTGAGGCCTGGCGCGGATTGCCATGGCAATTGATTGCCGGGGGAACCGGGTGGCAAATGGATGACCGCCTGCATGTTGCGGCCGCGCAGAATGTCGGCCACGGCGGCGGGCACATCGTCCAGGCTCGACACATGGCGCACCTCCGCGGCCTGCGACGCCGCGCGCTTGGCAAATTGCGCGATGAGGTCTCCGTCGATGGCCGCCGGGCGGTAGGACGCCGGGCGCGGTTCGTTGCGCACGCGGCGCGCGCGAATGGCGGACAGAATTTCGTCGCGTCCACTCATTTTCGTGCCCGCCACAATTCGTGGAACGTCTTGCCTTTGGGCGCGGGAAAATCGCGCACGGCGAACCAGCCGCGCATCAACGGCATCGCATGCACCGCGCCGCGCTTGCCGGCCACCAGCTTGAGGACACGCGACAGCGCGCCGGCGCCGAAGCGATAGAGACGCGGACGCCTTGCCGCGAAGGCCCAGAGCGACAGCCCTGCGACCATCGCCTTGGGCGCCAGCCCGCTCGCATATTCGCGAGCCCGCCAGTGCCGCATGATCTGGGGCAGGGGAATTTTGACCGGACACACTTCCGCGCAGCGGCCGCAAAAGGTCGACGCATTGGGATGATGATGGGCCGCGGCGAGACCCAGCAGACTCGGATTCAATGCCGCGCCGATAGGCCCGGGATAGGTCGCGCCATAGGCGTGGCCGCCGACGGCGCTATAGATCGGGCAATGGTTGAGGCAGGCGCTGCAGCGGATGCAGCGCAGCACGTCTTCTGCCTCGGTTCCGATCAGCCGCGTGCGGCCGTTGTCGACCAGTACGACGTGGAAATTCTCCGGTCCGTCGGTTTCGCCAGGGCCCCGCGGCCCCGCCATCACGGAGACGTAGCTTGAGATCGCCTGTCCCGTCGCCGAACGGGTGAGGAGGCGCAGCAGCACGGACGCATCGTTCAGATCGGGCACGATCTTTTCGATTCCCGTCAACACGATATGGGTGCGCGGCAGAAGCCGCGTCAGATCGCCATTGCCCTCGTTGGTGACGAGCATGGCAGCGCCTTCTTCGGCCATGAGGAAATTGGCGCCCGTGATGCCCGCGTCCGCGGCTTCAAACGATTGGCGCAGCATGCGGCGCGCTTCGGCGACGAGCGCGTTGCGCTCGGTCAGCGGACGGTTCGGATCGAGCGTGGTGTGCGCAGTGCGGAACGATTGGGCCACTTCCTCTTTACTCAGATGGAACGCAGGCGCGATGATGTGGCTGGGCGGCTCGTGACGAAGCTGGATGATGTATTCGCCGAGGTCGGTTTCCACCGGCACGATGCCGTTCGCTTCCAGAAACGGATTGAGCGCGATCTCCTCGCTCACCATGGATTTGCCTTTGGTAACCGCCCTGGCGCCTGTCTCACGCAGGATTGCCAGAATGATCTCTCGCGCGTCTTTCGCGTCGCGCGCCCAATGCACATGGCCGCCACGCGCGGTCACCCGGGTTTCGAAGGTCTCGAGCAGCGTGTCGAGGCGCGACAGCGCGTAGTCGCGAATGGCACGGCCCTGTTCGCGCAACGCTTCGAAATCGCCGAAATTCTTCGCGGCGATCGAGCGCCCCAATTGGAAATGCGTCTTGAGCCGGCCGAGCGCGACCTTGAGATTCGGATCCGCCAGCGCCTCGTGCGACGCCGCGTTGAAATTGCGCGGGTCCTGGGTCATGTCTCGCGCTCGCCCAATGCCGGCTCGGCCGCCATATTCGCCAGCACTTCGGCGACATGGCGCACGCGCAACGACTTCCCCTGGCGTTCCATCCGTCCGGCCAGATGCAGCAGGCATCCCAGATCGCCGCCGACCAGCGTCTCGGCTCCCGTCTGCCGCGCGTCCGCGATCTTGTCGTCGGCCATGCGCTCCGAAATTTCGGGATATTTGACGGAAAACAGCCCGCCGAAGCCGCAGCACACTTCGGGATCGCGCATTTCGGCCAATTCGAAACCTTCGACCGTCGCAAGCAGCGTACGTGGTTCGGCCTTCACGTGCATTTCGCGCAGGCTCGAACAGGAATCGTGATAGCAGGCCCGCGTGGCGCAGGCAGCTGCGACCTCCGTCACGCCGGCAATCCGCACGAGAAACGAGACGAGCTCGTAGGTCTTTGCGGCAAGCGCGCGAGCGCGGGGACCGTAGGTCGCATCCTGCGCGAGCACATCGGGATATTTCTTCAGCATACCGGCGCAGGAACCTGACGGCGCCACGACATAATCGAACGGCTCGAACGCATCGATCACCTGGCGCGCAATCGCGGCGGCATCCTTGTCGGCGCCCGCGTTCCATGCCGGTTGTCCGCAGCAGGTCTGGGCGGCGGGAACCGACACGCGGCAGCCGGTGTCTTCCAACAGCTTCACGGCGGCGAAGCCGATCTGGGGGCGGACCAGGTCGACGAGACAGGTGACGAACAGGCCGACGGAGGCGCCGGGTTTCATGCGGCGCCGCTGCGGCGTCGGTCGGCGTCATTTTTCGGCGCGCCGCGCGGACGCTTGATGCGCGTCTTGGGCGGATTGGGCACGCCGCGTCCCAGCGCATAGGTCATATCGCGCAATTGCGCCATGAAATCCTGCCGGTCCGCCATGGATGGCAGCCTGTCGAACGGAACGGGCGCACCCACGCGCATATGAACTTCGCTGCCGATCTTGTCGTGCACCTCCTTGAACAGCAGCGAGAGCCGCAAGGTCATGCTGATATGGCTGGCGAGCTGGAACAGACGGCTGTTCTGTCCGGCGAAATAGACGGACGCCACGGGCGCCTTCGCCTGTGTGATGAGGCGGGCGGTGAATGTCTTCCACTCGGTGTCGACGGCGCGCTTGTGCCAGACTTTGGGCGTCGTGGAGACACCGCCGGCCGGAAAGATCACCAGGCAACCGCCGCCGATCAGATGGGCCTTCGCATCTGCACGCGACTTGATGTTGGTCTTGAGCGCTTCCTCGGTTTCGGCGAAGTCGATGGGCAGGAGATAGGGACGGATTTCCTCCGCGCGATAGAGAACCGAGTTCGTCAGCACGCGAAAGTCCTGCCGCACTTTCGAGACGAGATGGCAGATGATGACGCCGTCAAGCACGCCGAACGGATGGTTGCACACCACGACGAGCGGCCCTGTCTTCGGCCAGGTCGCCAGCCGGTCTTCGTTGTAGACGAGCTTGAGCTCGAGTTTGCGGATGGCGGCGTCCCAGAAACTCTCGCCGGGGACCGGATGGGTGTGATGCTCGTCATAGAGGTATTTGAGATAGGGCTGGCCCGACATCCGTTCGATCACCCGGATGACGAAGCGCTTGAGCCGCGGATCGTCGGCGGTGGCGTAAGAGAAGGTGTCGATATCGTCGCTGTCGTCGGCCATGATTCGGATAGAATTGCAGGTTCGTGGAAGAAGACTAGGGCCCCTTCGCCAAACCCGCGTCAAGCGGCTGTTTCTCCCAGGAAAAAGCCGCCTTTGCCGAGCGCCGCCCGCAGCGCGAGATAGAGGAGCAGCCCCACCGGTCCCACCATCAGGGTCACGATCAGGCAGGGGACGAGGGCGAGGTGGGAGATCCCGCGCCGCCGCGCGTCGCGCGCTTCCCACGCGCCGACAGGTGCGCCATGGCCTCCGAACACGGCGCTCGACAGCAGCCAGATATAAGTCAGGCCCAGCAAGACGGGGATCGCCACCGAATGCACGAGAATCTGCGTGCCGCGCCAGCTGGGCGCCACGATCAGCAGCAGCCAGAATACGAGTATGCCGTTGTTGGCGATCGCGAAGATCGTATCGGGTGTCATGCGCGGGCCTTTTACTTCTGGAAACGGCGTTTCAGCCAATCGATCATGGCCGTGTTGGTTTCGTCAGGATGTTCCTGCTGGGTCCAGTGGCCGCAATGCTTGATCAGAACCCTTTCAAGATCGGGCACGAAGCGTTCCATACCCTCCGCCATGGCGGGAGAGAGCACCACGTCGTCTTCCGCCATAATCATCAAGCCGGGCACGCGGACTTTTTGTTCCATGATCCCGGAAGCCTCCCAATTGCGGCTGATGTTGCGGTACCAGTTGATGCCGCCGGTGAAGCCCGTGCGTGTGAAGGTGTCGACGAACACCTTCATCTCCTCCGGCGTCAGAAGCGCGTCGCCCTGCCACAGCGATTCGTCGGATTGGATCGCATTGACCAATTCGAGATTGCGCGCTTCCTTGGGCAGCTTCGCATAGTCTGCCGCGCTCAGCCCGTTCTTGCGCATGAAGAAGCGGAAGGACTTTCCGACGTCCTTGGCGAGCGCCGCATCCGCGTCGCCGGGCTTCTGAAAATAGACGATGTACATGTTCTCGCCGAACATCGCCCGCATGCCCATGATCGGATCGATGGGCGGGCGGGCGAGAAACGGCGTATTGACCCCGATGACGCCCGCGACGCGGTCGGGATGATAAAGCGGCATCTGCCAGACGACGAGGCCGCCCCAGTCGTGGCCGCAGAAAACTGCCTTCTTGAGCCCCAGCGCATCGAGAAGGCCCGCGAGATCGCCTGTCAGATGCGCCATGTCGTAATCGTGCACGGCGTCGGGGCGCGACGTACGGCCATAGCCCCGTTGATCAGGCGCGATGGCGCGGAAGCCCGCCGCTGCCAGCGCGGGAATCTGGTGACGCCAGGAATAGGCGAGTTCCGGAAAGCCATGGCACATGACGACGGGAAAGCCGTCCTTGGGTCCGGCCTCGTACACGGCCATGTCGATGCCGTTGGTCCTGACCATCGTCGGTTGCGGAAAATCCACCATCATGTCCTCCAAAATCGAAATTCAGTGTGAGAGCCCGACGCGCGCGAACATTTCGGCGCGGGGCGGCCCGAATTCGGGCGGATAATAGCCGGCGCGTGTCTTACGCGATTTCGACATGGCCCAGACGCGCAGGATGCGCGCCAGCGTGGCGGGATCCTTCAACCAGGCGACGGGATCCGAAAACATGTGAAAAGCGCGCGACGAGGCGCGAAGCACGCGGAGGTCTGCGCGCGTCGACGGCATCAGCGCGTCCTCGACGAAGCTCTTGGCGATGCGCGCTTTAAGCGGAGGCTTGTATGTTGCGTCGCGCTCGTGTTCGGCGCGGCGGATCGCCTGCAGGTCCTGCTTCACCATGGTGTCGTAATAGGGACGCAAGGCCGCGCGCGTGTCCCGTTCCACGATCATGGCGCGTTCGCGCGGGTCGGCCGTCGCATCGAGGGCTGCGAGCAGGATGTGCGCATGCACGACACCGGCCGAGCAGCCGCGACCGTAGAGGGGGTTTGTGCGCACGGCGGCGTCGCCGATCGCAAAGAAACCCAGCGCCTGCGGCACGCCATCCTTGAAATAGCTTCGCCAGATGCTCTTGAGATTGCCCATGGAATAGACGGGGCTTGCGGGCGTCGCACGGGCGGGGTCCGTCCATCTGGCGCAGCCGGGAATCTCCGCGCACAGGCGATCGAAGATTTCCGGCTTGGCGATCGCCATGCGCAATTCGGTTTCGATCTCGGGCGTGGCGAGCGTGATGGAGAAGTGTCGGTTGTCGGCTGCGAAGACGGCGAATTTGATGTATCCGAGATCGCCGGCTCCAGGCGTGCCGTCGCGCGCCGGTTCCTCGGCGCCGTCAAGCAGGCGATAGTGCCGCGTGTAATAGAGAATGCCCGCCGGGCTTTGTTCTTCCGTGACGTCCAGACCTTCCGCCCGCATCCATTCCGGAAAGGCGGTGTTGCGGCCGCTGGCATCGACGGTCACGTCGGCGCGAATCTCTTCGTTTTTTCCGTCGCGTGTGACAGTGAGCCCGTCCACGACAAGCGATTGCCCGTCGCGATGGGTCAGAAGCCCG
>JBEKLK010000029.1:0-17092 GCA_050010235.1 Rhizomicrobium sp. | reverse complement strand
GGAGCGGGCTCTAGCACGGGACGTAACCGCGAAGGAGAAAGTCATGAGCAACAACAACGACATTTTCGAATCTGACGATACGAATTTCGACCCGGCGACGCGCATCGCTTACATCAAACCGACCGGTCTCGAGGAAGCGCGCAAGCAGGGCATCATTCCGGAAGGAATCAAACTTCCCGAGGGAACAAGGCTCTATGTCCTGCACGCCGCGGATGGCCGCGTGCTCGGTTTCACGGATGGATGGGACTCCGCCTATGGCGCGGCGCTGCAGAACGAGTTGACGCCCGTCCGGGTGCATTGAAGGACCCGGGAATCTCTTTCAAACTTCGAGTGCGATGATTTTCAGGAAGACCGCCGCCCGCGAGACGACGGTCTTTCGACGTCTCAGGCGGCCTGCGAACTTGTCGTTCCGTTCGTCTTCTCCGTCAGGAGCGCATAGAGCACTTCAGGCTTCGACGCCGCGCGAAGCTTTTCGCAGGTCGCCTGATTGCGCAGCAAACGCGATACGCGCGCGAGCGCCTTCAGATGATCGGCGCCGGCGCCTTCCGGCGCGAGCAGCAGGAACACGAGATCGACCGGCTGATTGTCCACGGCCTCATAGGCCAGCGGCGATTCGAGCCGCGCGAACAGACCCACGATGCGCGGCAGGCCGCCCAGGCGGCCGTGCGGAATGGCAATGCCCTGCCCCATGCCCGTGCTGCCGAGACGCTCGCGCTCGATCAGCGTCTCGAAGATGCGCCGCTCCGGCAAGCCCGTGAGCCGCGCAGCGTGATCCGCCAATTCCTGCAAGAGTTGCTTCTTGTTCTGGGCCTTGAGCGATGCGATCACGGCTTCGGGCGCCAGGAGATCGACGATGTCCATGTGAACCTTCCGGTTGCGATCAGGCAGGCGTGCTCTTGGGCGGCCTTGCCTTCTCGTGATGATTCTTGAGGCGACGTTTGTAACGGCGAATTTGTTTCTCAAGATGATCGAGCGTCGCATCGAACGCCCGATATGCGTCCATCCCAGTTCCTTCGGCCCGGAACACCACCCCGCTGTCGAGATGCGTGCTGCAGTCCACGCGAAAAGTCGAACCTTCTTTGGAGATTACGACATTGGCCTCCGCGCCGCCATCGAAGTGTTTGGTTACCGCGCTTAAAAGGCGCGCGCGCACCTGCTCCGGCAGCGTATCGCCGATTTCAATCTGCTTTCCTGACACTCGAACTTTCATGGGCACTGCCTGCGTAGCTTAACGAACTCGCCACGGCTTCGCTCCATGTTCCGAGCACAACCTGGTGTAAAAAGGCGGCGGACCATATGTCTGGGTACCCCCCCTGTCAATTGCGGATTTTACCGGACCGCAACGGCAAAATCCGGCTGCTTCAGCCTGCGCCTTTCCACCGAAGACGGGATGCGCATCGACTCCCGATACTTCGCAACCGTGCGCCGCGCAATATTGACACCGTCCGCGGTCAGCAGGGACACGATTCGATCATCGGACAGCACTTCGACTCCGGCCTCGTTGTCGATCATTTCGCGAATGCGGTCGCGGACCGCTTCCGCCGAGTGGGATTCCGAACCATTCACGGCTTGAATTGCGGCGGTGAAAAAATATTTCAACTCGAACACGCCGCGCGGGGTTGAAATATATTTGTTCGACGTGACGCGACTCACCGTCGATTCATGCATCGTAATCGCATCTGCGATCGTACGCAGATTGAGCGGACGCAGATGGCGCACGCCATAAGTCAGGAAGCCATCCTGTTGACGAACGATCTCGCTTGCGACCTTGAGAATGGTGCGCGCGCGCTGATCCAGACTCTTCACCAGCCAGTTCGCGTTGTTCAGGCAATCGGCAATGTAGTTCTTGGCGTCCTTGTCGCGCGACGAGCCGGAGATCTTCGCGGAATATCGCCCATTGATCAGAAGCCGCGGCAGGGTGTCGGAGTTCAATTCGACATGCCACAACCCGTCCGGACCTTCGCGCACGAAAACGTCCGGCACGACCGGCTGAACCGGCTCCGCGCCGAATGCAAGACCCGGCTTCGGCGTGAGCGCGCGGATTTCCGCAATCATGTCCGTGACGTCGTCGGCATCGACGCCGCATTGGATGCACAGACCGGCGATGTCGCGACGCGCCACCAATTCGAGATTTGCCAGCAACGCTTCCATCGCCGGATCGCAGCGTCCCTGCTCGCGCAATTGCAGCGCCAGGCATTCCGCGAGATCGCGAGCGGCCACGCCGGTCGGTTCGAAGCCCTGGACGACCTGAAGAACGTCGCAAACCATGTCCCGGCTCGCGCCGAGGCGGGCCGCAAGGTCGTCGAGATCGGCGCGCAGATAACCCGCCTCGTCGATCGAATCGATCAACGCTGCACCGATCAGGCGCTTTTCGGGGCCTATCGCCGCGATGGCCAGTTGATCGAGCAGATGATCCTTCAGGGAGACGGCTTGCGCCAGCGTGCGCTCGAACGCGTTTTCGTCGCCGTCGCCGCCGGGACCGGCACGCAGCGTCGTCCAGTCGGAAAGAGGCGTGCTCGAGGCGCCGGAGGTGGACGAATCTTCGGCGTAGAGATCGACGCGCTCCGCGTCCATGTCTTCACCCTTGGCGAAATCTTCGCGCGCGAGTGCGGTATCGAGTGTTTCCGTTTCGGCGGCTGCGGCGCTTTCCGGCGCGTCGCGTTCCTCGCCTGCAACAGGTTCGCTTTCGTCGCGCTCGAGCAGTGGATTCCGCTCCAGCTCCTGCTCGACATATTGCATCAATTCCATATTGGAGAGTTGCAGCAGCTTGATCGCCTGCTGCAATTGCGGCGTCATGACCAGCGATTGGCCCTGGCGAATTTCAAGCCTTTGCGTCAGTGCCATGTCCCGCGCCCCGACCCTACAGCGAGAAACGTTCGCCGAGATAAACCCGGCGGACATCGCGATCGCCGACGATTTCGCTCGGCGGCCCTTCTTTCAGCACCTGGCCTTCGTGAATGATGTAGGCGCGATCGATGATGTCGAGCGCATCGCGCACATTGTGGTCGGTGATGAGGACGCCGATGCCGCGATCCTTCAGATGGCGGACGAGATCGCGAATTTCCGACACCGCAATGGGATCGATGCCGGCGAGAGGTTCGTCGAGCAGGATATAGGACGGATGCGTGGCAAGCGCGCGCGCGATCTCAACCCGTCTGCGTTCGCCGCCGGAAAGTGCGATGGCCGGCGTATCGCGCACATGCGTGATGCCGAACTCGGCCATCAATTCCTCGACCATGGCCTCCAGCCGGCCCGAATCGGGCTCGACGAGTTCGGCCGTGGCGCGGATGTTGCCTTCGGCCGTCAGCCCCCGGAAAATCGAGGCTTCCTGCGGCAGATAGCCGATGCCGAGCCTCGCACGGCGATACATCGGTAATTTCGTGATGTCGTGACCGTCGAGCTCGATGGTGCCGTAATCGACCGGGATAAGCCCGGTGATCATGTAAAAGCAGGTCGTCTTGCCGGCGCCATTGGGGCCCAGCAGTCCCACCACTTCGCCGCGCCTCAGGGTCAGGCTCATGGCGCGGACCACGGGCCGCTTGCGGAAGCTTTTGCCGATGCGAGTCACCACGAGACCCTGGCTGCCTTCGACGACGCGCGGGATCGCACGCTCGCTTTCGCGCTTGGCGTCGGTCGTGGGAGGGTTGGCCTGGCTCGTTGTCATGGCAAGAACTGTGCCTATTCGTCTTTAAGGAACCGTGAAGGCTGTTTCTCCGGGCTAACCCTGACTCATTGGTTACCAGAAGGTGTATCGCTGCTTCCGGAGGCCTTCTTCGGCGCGGTCTCCGACTTTTGCGTCGGCTGCAGAGTCGATTGCACCCGGCCGCCTTGTGCGCCTTTCGACGTCAGATGCGCCAGACCCGAATCCGTGTCCACCACGAGCAGCGTGCCGCGCATCACGTTTTTTTCCTTCGTCAAAACGACATGACCGGTCAGCGTGATGGTCGGCGGAGTGCCGCCCAGATCGTACTCGCCATTGTCGCCGGTCGCCGTGCCGGACGGATTGGCGAACACGACGTTGCCGTAGGCGAAGACTTTGTTGGGCTTTCCTTCGACGACGTCCACATTGACCTTGTCGGCGCGCAATTTGCAGACCGTCTGAACGACGATCACATTGCCGGAATAGGTTCCGACCTTGGTTGCGAAATCGCCTGCGAACGCGTCCGACGACACGTCGAGCGGCGCTTTCGAATCGCATTTCTGCATGGTGACGCCGTTATGCGCCGCCGGCTTTGCCGCCTGCGACGGCGTAGACGTAGTTGCCTGAAGGTGGGTCTCCTGGGCGTCTGACGAAAACGGCGCTGCAAGAATTCCGATCGAGGCCGCGAGAGCGAGCATCGATCTCATGACTGACTCATCCCGTGCCCGTAAATCGTCATATGAACGTTTCCGTAAAGGAAAATCTGCTTTTGAGCGTTGGCGGCGTTCTTTGCGGTTTTCGAGGTCTGGCCCTTCGTGGCGGCCGGCACATGCCCGTGAAACTTGAATACGAAACTATCCGCATAAAACGTGCCCATCGGCCCCTGCCCCCGCACATATTTGTTGCCGTGTACGATACCGCTGCCCATGTCCACATGCGCATATGTCGTGTGGACTTCATAGCCGTTGTCGGAAAATACGGCGATGGGGCCCCACATATCGAGCGTCTGCTCGAAAGGGCATGTCGTCTTCGTACAGTGCTGGTTGCGCGGATGCGTCGCGTCGAGCAAGCCGTGCGGCGCCGTGGCGTTGAGCCAGTTGCCGTCGCGGAGCGTGAGATCGGCTTCCACATTGTTCAAGAGCGCGCGATTGGGATCATGCGCGTATTGGATCGCCTTGTCGGCCGTGACGACGAACGGATTTCCCGAGCTGTCGGTGCCGGTCAGTCGCGGCTTGACCATGGCAAGATCGTTGTTGACGATTCCCAGCTGCGCAAAGGTCAGAGCCAATTTGGCCTGATCGGGCTGCCGCGATTGCAGCGAGTAAGCGACAACTGCCGCCAACAGCGCCGCTGCAGCCAAAGGCAGCGTCCGTTTCATGATGATGACGAATCGGGAATAGCGCCGCACCTCGGTCGCGTTGGCGCGCCGTTGGGCAGCCCAGTCTATCCGCGAATGTGCCGGTGCGGGTCCCAACGACTGGACCACGGCTTCGCTGGCCGACCTGCGCCTCGCCATCTATTGAAGCCCCGCGCGCAGGCAGTCGTGCATATGAAGAATTCCAACCGGCTTGCGTTGCTTGTCGGCGGGATCGACCACGAACAGCACCGTGATCTTCTTCTCATTCATCACCGCGAGAGCTTCGGCGGCAAGTTGGCGCGGTCCGACGATCTTGGGCAAGCGGGTCATCACGTCACCGAGCGTGCGATCGAGCAAGCCCGGATTCATCCAGCGCGCCAGATCGCCATCCGTGAAAATACCGACCAGCGCGCCTTTGCCATCGACGGCGCCGACGCAGCCAAAGCGCGCGCGGGCCAGCACGATGAGCGCCTGTCCGAGAGGGGTGTCATCCGCGACGAGCGGCAATTCGTCGGCCACGTGCATGATGTCGCAAACTCGGATGAGCGCCTTGCCGAGAGAGCCGCCTGGATGCAATTCGCGATATTGATCGGTGGTGAAGCCCCGCCGCTCCATCAACGCGACGGCCAGCGCATCGCCGAGCACCAGCATCGCAGTGGTGGACGTCGTCGGCGCGAGCCCCATCGGACAGGCCTCGCGCAATTTCGGCAGCAGGAGCGGAATGTCGGCCGATTGCAGCAGCGTCGAATCGGGATTGCTTGCGATGCCGATCAACGGAATGGAAAAGCGCTTCGCGAAAGTGATCAGGTCCGAAAGCTCGTGCGTTTCGCCCCGATAGGACAACATCAGCAGCGCATCGGCGCGCGTCACGGCGCCGAGATCGCCGTGGCTCGCCTCGGCGGGATGAACGAAATGAGCCGGCGTTCCGGTCGAAGCCAGCGTCGCCGCAATCTTTCGCGCAATGTGCCCGGATTTTCCCATGCCGCTCACGATGACGCGGCCTTTCACGGCCAGGATCGTGTCGACGGCGCGGGAAAAATCGCCGTTCAGCGACTCGCTCAGCGCCTCAATGGCAGCGGCGGCATATTCGAAGACGCGCCGCGCGGCCCGGCTGTCGCCCGTCTGGCCGCCGACGGCCTTGCGCATGCCAGTGGCAGACACCGAAATGGGGTCGGCTGGACGCATCAACACACCCTTGTCAAACCGGCCCCAGCCCCGCCCCGGCGCCGTACCTGCTTCGCCGCCGCATACTAGCGCGGCGCGAACGCGAAATTCATGCCAAAAAACCTAGCCCGAATTATGGGCGCGAGTCTGTGCCGGTTCAAGGACGGCCGGCGGGAAGCGTTAAGCCGCTGAAATCCCGCCTAATGGGCGAAAATATCCTCTTCCGCCCAGCCCGCGAGATCGAGTTCCGCCCGGACGGGGAGGAAGTCGAAACAGGCCTTCGCCACACCCGTGCGTCCTTCGCGGGCCAGCATCGTGTCCAGCACGTCGCGCAGCTTGTGCAGATGCGCCACGTCGCTTGCGGCATAGGCCAGCTGTTTTTCGGACAAATCCGCCGCGCCCCAGTCGGAGCTTTGCTGCTCCTTCGAGAGATCGACGCCCAACAGGTCTTTCACGAGGTCTTTGAGCCCGTGCCTGTCGGTGTAGGTCCGCACGAGTTTGGAGGCGATCTTGGTGCAATAGATGGGAGCGGTGATCACCCCCAGATAACGACGGAACATCGCCACGTCGAAGCGCGCAAAATGAAAGAGCTTGGTCACGTTGCGGTCGGTCAGGAGCCGCTTCAGATTCGGCGCTTGATATTGTCCTGCCGGAAATTGCACCGCGTGACACACCCCGTCGCCGGCCGAAAGCTGGGCCAGGCACAGACGGTCGCGAAAGGGGTTGAGCCCGAGAGTCTCGGTATCGATGGCGACCGAGCTTCCCAAATCGAGCCCGTCCGGCAAGTCGCCCTTATGAAGTTGAATTTTCAATTCGCCCTGACCTGTTTGCATGTGAAGCGACGGGCCATCCTGCCGCGTTCCGACCAAGGATGGTGCCCAGAAGAGGACTCGAACCTCCACGCCTTGCAGCGCTAGTACCTGAAACTAGTGCGTCTACCAATTCCGCCATCTGGGCCAAGACTTGAGCCTTGGGGCGGCGATGTTTACGAGCGGTCCCAAAGCCTGTCAACGCGCGGGCGCCGAAGCGACCCCGGAGCCGGAAAGTCCTCAAAATCCGGTCCGGTGGCCCGGATTTGGGGCAGAATGGGGAACCGAGTCGCAAAAGGAGCTTTCGATGCTGGTCGCAACGACGGAACGGGTGGCTGGTTACCGCGTGAAGGAAACGCTGGGGCAGACGTTCGGCGTGGTCGTCCGTTCGCGGGGCATCGGCGGCAACATCATGGCGGGCCTGCGCTCCATCGTGGGCGGTGAAATCACCGAATACACGCAACTGCTCGAAGAAGCGCGTCGCCACGCCGTGGATCGGCTGGTGCGGAACGCCACCGCGATGGGCGCCAACGGCGTCATCATGATGCGCTTCGATTCCTCCGAGATCGGCCAAACCATGAGCGAGATCGTCGCCTACGGAACGGCCGTGATCCTGGAGCCGGGAAATCCGGACGCCAATGTTGCGTAGCTGGCTGATCGGAATCGGCCTCGCCGCTGTGGCGATCGGCGTCGTCATTTTGGCGACAACCGGCTTTCCGCCGTCCATCGTGTTCTTCTGCTGGGGCGCGATCCTCGTTCTGGGCATCGTCTATGAGCGCTTCCGCTACAAGCCGCTCGAGACCGCGCGACCGGGCGCCGGCTGGGAACGCACGACCGAGCGCTTCATCGACGACGAAACCGGCAAGCCCGTGACCGTGTATATCCAGCCCGAAACGGGCGAACGGAAATATGTCGAGGAATGAGCGGCGAATTGCGCGCTGTTCCCGGTCTTGCCTTCCGCGTATGAACCGCGGCAGTTGATGCGGACATCTTTGGGTTGGTTTCCATGACTTCTCTCGTCACGGTCTTCGGCGGCTCCGGCTTCATCGGCCGCCACACGGTTCGCGCGCTGGCCAAAGCCGGCTATCGCATCCGCGTCGCCGTGCGGCATCCCAATCTCGGCAATTTCCTGCTGCCCATGGGCAGCGTCGGCCAGATCCAGATCGTCAAGACGAATATCGACGACCCCGATCAGATTGCCGCGGCGGTTCGTGGCGCGGATGCCGTGGTCAATCTGGTTGGCATCCTGTTCCAGAGCGGGCATCAGCGTTTCGAAGCGCTGCACGCGGAAGCCGCGGGCGCGATTGCGCAAGCCGCCAAAGCCGCCGGCGCGCAGGCACTCGTCCACGTCTCGTCCATCGGCGCCGACGAAGAGTCCGAATCGGCCTATGCGCGCACCAAAGCGGACGGTGAAGCGCGCGTGCGCGCGGCCTTTCCGGATGCGACGATTCTCAGGCCCTCCATCGTGTTCGGACCGGAGGACAATTTCTTCAACCGCTTCGCAGCGCTGGCGCGGCTGGCGCCGGCATTGCCTTTGATCGGCGGCGGCACGACCCGGTTTCAGCCGGTCTATGTCAGTGACGTCGCGGCGGCCATTCTCAAATGCGTGCAGGATCCGGCGACTCACGGTCAGATCTATGAACTCGGCGGACCGGGCATCTACAGCTTCAAGGAATTGATGGAATTCATCCTGCGGGAGACCGGCCGCAAACGGTTGCTGGTGCCGATCCCAGTCGCGATTGCCATGCTGCAGGCGACTTTCCTTCAGCTGCTGCCCAATCCGCTCCTGACGCGCGACCAGGTCAAGCTCCTGAAATACGACAACGTCGTGTCCGGCGGCGCGCGCGGCTTCGCCGCTCTCGGCATTCAGCCGGATTCGCTGGAAGCCGTGGTGCCGGCCTATCTGTGGCGTTTCCGCGCGGAAGGCCAGTTCGCGGAATTCGTGCAGGACAAAATCGGCACCGTGCCGAAATAACGATCGCGGCATTCACGAAATCCAGTGCATCGCTGCGCCCGCGATGAGCACGAGCCCGAACGCCGCGCGATAGATCACCAGCGGCCATGTCGTCGAATTCCTGAGAAACCGCATCAGGCCCCAGATCGCGACGAACGCCGACGCACTCGACACCACCAGCCCGATCGCCAGCATTTTCCACGCGTTGGGATCGATCCCAGCGTGCATCAGAACCAGAATCTCCTTGCCGCCGGCGAGCGCGATCGCGGGCACGCCCAGGAGGAACGAAATGCGTGCCGCATCTTCGCGGTTGAAGCCGAGGAACATCGCGGCCGTGAACGTCGAGCCGGAGCGCGAGACGCCTGGAATCAGCGCTCCCACCTGCGCGATGCCGATCAGCAATGCGTCCAGCAATGTCAGCCGCTCGACGGAGCGCGTGTGCCTGGCGAGAAGTTCTGCCGCACCCATCAACAGCGCCATCGCGAAACAGGCGATGCCCACCACCATCGGCGTGCGCAGCGGCGAGCCGCAGGCGTTGAGGATGTTCGCAAGCGAGGCGCCGGCAATCGCGATGGGTATCGTCGCCACGATCACGCAAACAGCAAAGATCAGGTCGCGATTGCGCCACTGCCGCGTCCTGAGCGCGCGCACCGAGCCGGTCGTCACCGACAGGATTTCCCCGCCGAAATAGGTGAGGACGGCAAGCAGTGCCGCCAGCTGCAGGGCCGCGGAAAAGGCAGCCCCGGGATCCGGCCAGCCGAGGAGCGCCGGGATGGCGCGCATATGGGCGCTGGACGAGACCGGCAGCAGCTCCGTGATACCCTGTACCACGCCCAGGAAGGCGACCTTGGCCGGCCCGAGCGCAGCGAAGCTCGTGTCCACGGCGCTATGACAATGCTGCATCCCAATCCCCCTCGAACGGGTCTGCTGGTACCATAAGTGCCCGCAAAGGCACAAGAATCTCCAATATGACAGCTATACTGTCATTATTCTTGGTGCTGATTCGACACATACCTCCAGATATGAAGAACGCACCAAATTTTAGACAGTATTCATGTCTGTTCATGCATTTTTCCCTGGCTCGACCTGCATAAATCCCGTATGCGAAAAGAGCCTGAAAGAGCATTGCGCGAAACCTGCCATGGCCGACCAAATGTTGCGTTTCATCTCCCTCGATCAGGAGCTGCCCGAAAAGCGCTCCGCGGAGACGCGCGCGCAGGATTTCCACGAGATCTATGCCGACTACCTGACCGAGAAGGCCGCCGCCCAAGCCTCGCGCTGCTCGCAATGCGGCGTGCCGTTCTGTCAGGTTCATTGTCCGCTTCACAACAACATCCCGGACTGGCTGAAGCTGACGGCGGAGGGCAGGCTCGAAGAAGCGTATGAGCTCGCGCAATCGACCAACAACATGCCGGAGATTTGCGGCCGCATCTGTCCGCAGGATCGTTTGTGCGAAGGCAATTGCGTCATCGAGCAGTCCGGCCACGGCACGGTCACCATCGGCGCGGTGGAGAAATACATCACCGACACCGCCTGGCAGCAGGGCTGGGTGAAGCCGCTGAAGCCGCGGCGTCTTCGCGCGGAGCATGTGGGAATTGTGGGTGCGGGTCCGGCAGGTCTCGCCGCGGGCGAAGAACTGCGCCGCAAGGGCTACCGCGTCACCATCTATGACCGCCACGATCGCGCGGGCGGATTGCTCATCTACGGCATTCCGAATTTCAAGCTGGAGAAAGAGGTCGTCCAACGCCGCGTGAAGCGGCTCGAAGACGGCGGCATCAAATTCCGTCTCGGCTTTGAACTCGGCCGCGATGCGTCGCTCAAGGATTTTCGCGATGCGCATGACGCGGTTCTGCTCGCGACCGGCGCTTACAAGCCCCGCGAAATCGAAGCGCCCGGTGTGGGCCTCGGCCGCATCGTTCCGGCGCTGGACTTTCTGATCGCGTCCAATCGCAAGGGGCTTGGCGATTCCGTTCCCGAATTCGATTCCGGCGCGCTCGACGCGAACGGCAAGAACGTCGCCGTGATCGGCGGCGGCGATACGGCGATGGATTGCGTGCGCACCGCCATGCGGCAGGGTGCGGCGTCGGTGAGCTGCATCTATCGCCGCGATCGCGACAACATGCCGGGGTCGCTGCGCGAAGTGGCGAATGCGGAAGAGGAAGGCATCGTTTTCGAGTGGCTCACTTTGCCCAAGGCGTTTCTGGGCCAAGATGGCGTTGAAGGCGTGCGCATCGCGCGCATGCGATTGGGCTTGCCGGATGTGTCCGGCCGCAAGATGCCGGAAGAGATCAAAGGCGCGGATTTCACCTTGCAGGCCGATCTCGTCATCAAGGCGCTGGGCTTCGATCCGGAAGATTTGCCTCAGCTGTTCGCGGCCCCCGATCTGGCCGTCACGCGCTGGGGCACGTTGAAGGCGAACCCGCCTTCGCTCGCCACCAATCTCGACGGCATTTATGCCGCCGGCGATGTCGTGCGCGGCGCATCGCTCGTGGTCTGGGCGATCAAGGACGGTCGCGATGCGGCGGCGTCTATTCACAAATACCTCGAGACGAAGGCTGTGACGGCCGCGCTGGAAGCGGCGGAGTGACGACGATGAAGAACGCAGGCGAAATCGAAGTCGCGCGCTTCCTGGCCAATGCGAAGAAGCTGCAAGAGGGCCACGCCTACTCGCCCGATCAGGAGCACGATGCCTGCGGCGTGGGTCTTGTTGCCGCCATCGACGGCAAGCCGCGCCGCGAAATCGTCACGCGCGCCATCGAGGCCCTCAAGGCGGTGTGGCATCGGGGCGCCGTCGATGCCGACGGTAAAACGGGAGATGGCGCCGGCATTCACCTGCAGGTGCCGCAGGATTTCTTCCGCGCGCAGGTCCAGCAGACCGGCCACAAATTGCGTTCTGGCCGCATCGCCGTCGGGCAGATATTTCTTCCGCGTACGGATTATACCGGACAGGAAACCTGCCGCACGATCGTGGAATCCGAAATCCTCAATTTCGGCTTCTATCTCTATGGCTGGCGCCAGGTGCCGGTGGACATCTCCATCATCGGCGAGAAAGCCAATGCCACGCGCCCCGAGATCGAGCAGATCATGTTCGACCTGGGCGACACGATGGACATGGAGGCGCTGGAACGCCGCCTCTATCTCTGCCGGCGGCGCATCGAAAAGCGCGTGCGCGAAGCGGCCATCCAGGATTTCTACGTCTGCTCGCTGTCGTCGCGCTCGCTGATCTACAAGGGCATGTTCCTGGCCGAGCAGCTTTCGAATTTCTATCCCGATTTGAAGGATCCGCGTTTCGTTTCGGCCTTCGCCATCTTCCACCAGCGCTATTCGACCAACACCTTCCCGACCTGGCGATTGGCGCAGCCTTTCCGCATGATCGCGCACAATGGCGAGATCAACACGCTGAAGGGCAACGTCAACTGGATGAAGAACCACGAGTTCAAGATGGCGTCGCAGCTCTTCGGCGAGCATGGCGACGACATCAAGCCGATCATCCAGCCCGGCAGTTCGGATTCCGCCGCCTTCGATGCCGTGTTCGAAGTGCTGGTGCGTGCCGGCCGCACCGCCCCGCTGGCCAAGACGCTGCTGGTGCCGGAAGCGTGGTCGAAGAAGGCCTCGACCATGCCCGAAGCGCATCGTGCGATGTATTCCTATGCCAACGCCGTGATGGAGCCGTGGGACGGACCGGCCGCGATTGCGGCCACGGACGGCCGCTGGGTCATCGCCGGCATGGATCGCAACGGGCTGCGTCCGCAACGCTACGCCGTAACGGAAGACGGCCTGCTGTTCGTCGGCTCGGAAACCGGGATGGTGGTGCTGGACGAAGCGCGCATCGCGCGCAAGGGACGCGTCGGTCCGGGACAGATGCTGGCGCTCGATCTGGAAGAAGGCCGCTTCTACGAAGACCGCGCGATCAAGGACAAGCTCGCGGGCGAATATCCCTATCAGGAATGGACGAAGAAAATCGTGGAGCTCGAGCCGATCATCGGCCCGGGTCACGAACCACGCCTGTTCGACAAGGAAACGCTGCGCCGCCGCCAGGCCGCTGCCGGCTATACCATCGAGGATCTGGAATTGATCCTTCACCCGATGGTGGACGACGGCAAGGAGCCCGTGGGCTCCATGGGCGACGACACGCCGCTGGCGGTGCTGTCGGAGCAATACCGTCCGTTGTCGCATTATTTCCGGCAGAATTTCAGCCAGGTGACGAACCCGCCCATCGACTCGCTGCGCGAAGGCCGCGTGATGAGCCTTAAGACGCGCTTCCGCAATCTCGGCAACGTGCTGGCGCAGGACGAATCCCAGGCCGAAGTGTTCGTGCTGGAAAGCCCGGTGATTTCCACGGGCATGTATGCGCGCATGAAGGACCATTTGGAAGGCAGCTTCTACGAAATCGACTGCGTGTTCCGGGTGAAGAACGGCGAGCCGAAGGAAGGCGCGTTGCGCCAGGCGATCGAGCGCGTACGCGCCGAAGCCGAAGACGCGGTGCGCCAGGGCTACAACCATCTGATCCTGACGGACGAGCGCGTGGACCGCGATCTGGCGCCCATGCCGATGATCCTGGCGACGGGCGCGGTGCACAGCCATCTCGTGCGCCAGGGCCTGCGCACCTATACGTCGATCAATGTGCGTTCGGCGGAATGCTTCGACACGCATTATTTCGCGGCGCTGATCGGCGTGGGGGCCACCACCGTCAATGCCTATCTGGCGCAGGAATGCATCGCGGACCGCCATGCGCGCGGGTTGTTCGGCAAGATGGGGCTTGGCGAATGCGTCAAGCGCTATCTCGATACGGTGAGCGCGGGCCTGCTCAAGATCATGTCCAAGATGGGCATCTCGGTGATCTCGTCCTATCGGGGAGCCTATAATTTCGAAGCGGTGGGACTTTCGCGCTCCATGGTGGCCGATATTTTCCCCGGCATGCCCAGCCGCATTTCCGGCATCGGGCTCAACGGAATCGCCGCGAAGATCGCCCGCTTGCACGCGCGTGCCTTCGACGATGATGCGGCGGTGCTGCCCGTCGGCGGCTTCTACAAATCGCGCCAGGGCGGAGAGACGCATGCCAACGCGGCAGTACTCATTCATCTGCTGCAAAGCGCGGTCTCGAACGATTCCTACACGACCTTCAAGGACTATTCGAAGGCCGTGTGGTCGCTGCCGCCCGTGTCGCTGCGCCATCTGATGCAGTTCCGGCCGGGCGAAGCGGTGCCGCTGGACGAAGTGGAATCCAGCACGGAAATCCGCAAGCGTTTCGTCACGCCGGGCATGTCGCTGGGCGCGCTGTCGCCGGAAGCGCATGAAGCGCTCAGCATCGCGATGAACCGGATCGGCGCGAAATCCGATTCCGGCGAAGGCGGCGAAGACCCCGCGAACTTCCGCCCGAAACCGAACGGCGACAATCCGAACTCCGCGATCAAGCAGGTGGCTTCCGGCCGCTTCGGCGTGACGGCGGAATATCTGAACCAGTGCCGCGAGCTCGAGATCAAGGTGGCGCAAGGCGCGAAGCCGGGCGAAGGCGGGCAATTGCCCGGCTTCAAGGTCACCGAGATGATCGCGAAGCTGCGCCACGCCACGCCGGGCGTGATGCTGATCTCGCCGCCGCCGCATCACGACGTCTATTCCATCGAGGATCTGGCCCAACTCATCTACGACCTCAAGCAGATCAATCCGGATGTGCGCGTGTGCGTGAAGCTGGTGGCGGCCACAGGCATCGGCACCATTGCGGCCGGCGTCGCGAAAGCCAAGGCCGATGTGATCCTGATTTCCGGCCATAGCGGCGGCACCGGCGCCTCGCCGCAGACCTCGATCAAATATGCCGGCGTGCCGTGGGAGATGGGCCTCACCGAAGCGAACCAGATTCTCACGCTCAACAATCTGCGCCATCGCGTGGTGCTGCGCACCGACGGCGGCATCCGCACGGGCCGCGACGTGGTGATGGCCGCCATGATGGGCGCGGAGGAATTCGGCGTGGGCACCGCGGCGTTGATCGCGATGGGCTGCATCATGGTGCGGCAATGCCATTCCAACACCTGCCCCGTGGGCGTCTGCACCCAGGACGAAAAACTGCGGGCGAAATTCGCCGGCTCCGCCGACAAGGTGGTGCATCTGTTCAGCTTCATCGCCGACGAAGTGCGCGAGATTCTCGCGTCGCTGGGATTCCGCAAGCTGGAAGACGTGATCGGCCGCACCGATCTTCTTTATCAGATGAGCCGCGGCGCGGAGGACCTCGACGATCTCGATCTCAATCCCCTGCTGGTGCAGGCCGATCCCGGCACCCATGCGCGCTTCTCGACCTTGAAGGGCCGCAACGAAGTGCCCGACACGCTGGACGCGCAGGTCGAGAAAGACGCGGAGCCGTTCCTGCGCGACGGCGAGAAGATGCAGCTGGTCTATAGCGTGCGCAACACGATGCGCTCGATCGGCGGGCGCATCTCGTCGCGCATCGTGCGCAAATGGGGCATGACCGGTTTGCCGCCTGCGCATCTGACCTTGCGGTTGCGGGGCTCCTGCGGCCAGTCGCTGGGCGCGTTCGCGGTGCAGGGCCTCCGGATCGAAGTGTCCGGCGATTCCAACGATTATGTCGGCAAGGGGCTTTCCGGCGCGACCATTGTCGTGCGCCCCGCGACCTCGGCGAAATTCGTCGCCAATGCGAACACGATCATCGGCAACACGGTGCTCTATGGCGCCACGGCCGGAAAATTGTTCGCGGTCGGTCAGGCGGGCGAGCGCTTCGCCGTGCGCAATTCGGGTGCTGTCGCCGTGGTCGAAGGCTGCGGCTCGAACGGCTGCGAATACATGACGGGCGGCGTGGTCGCGATCCTGGGCCCCGTGGGCGACAATTTCGGCGCGGGCATGACGGGCGGCATGGCCTTCGTCTACGACGCCGACGGCCGCTTCGAAGAACACGTCAATCCCGACACGGTCGTGTGGCAGCGCGTGGCGAGCGCCCATTGGGAGAGTGTGCTGCGCGGGCTCATCGAAGAACACCGCAAGGAATCGAGCTCCGTCTTCGCGGGCCAATTGCTCGCGCAATGGGAATTGGAGCTGGGACGCTTCTGGCAGGTCGTGCCGCGCGAAATGCTGAACCGGCTGGCCCAGCCGCTGAGCGACGAACCCGCGGCGGCGCGGGCTTAGGCCGGCCGTCACGGAGCGCGGGCTTCCAGCCCGCTTTTCTGAGTTCTTCGACGTTGATGCGGGCTGGAAGCCCGCGCTCCAAATTTTGCATTTTTTTTCGTCCTGTTCGAACCGAAAAAATCCAATAAAAACAACGCTCCCGGTAGGCCGAGCAGGGCTTAGCAGGGCCCTGCTAAATCCCTGCTCCACCCCTGCGTTTTGTGTACACCGAGTTGCCCTACGGCCCGGCCTCCGCCCGCCGCCAAGATTGGAGCGCGGGCTTCCAGCCCGCCTTTCTGAATTCTCCTCCTTCGATGCAGACCTGCCTGCTCGAAGCCTCGCTCCGGCGAAGGCGGGCAAGATGCCCACGCTCCGACAAAGGCGCGGCTTCACCCAGCTCAAGGGGCGGATGGACAATGAGAGCTTGACAGGTGTCATTTTTCGTTCATGATGTGTTCTTTGAGAGATAGTCCGATAGGGTTCTATTGTCAACCGATTTAGTCTCCATCGGATCGTACTGAACCGCCTCTAACCGCGGCCGATATCTTCAATCCGATCTATGAGGGCAAAGGCGGATTTGAAATTCGCTAGTCAACGGGCCGTCGCTTGCCGCCAGCGGAATGAAATGCCGGTCCGGCAAAACTCGGGGTCAAAAAAACCTTTGTCCAGCCAAATCTATTGTCCGAGATGCGGGAATCCGATGTCCGTTTCGGAATCCGGAGTAATGGTTTGTGGCATAGGAGAAATGGAACTATCCAGGAATCTATCTGATCGGTTGATTTCTTGCTATCTCACCGGCACTGACTCTCCGAAAGAAGTGCACTCGTCCTACAAGATCGGCGGTAACTGGTTCTGCCCGGGCTGCGGAATTAGATGCCCAGAAGACCAACCCGGGCTCGTACGATGCCCGAAATGCCACCGGAACATGACAGAGTTTATACACAAGCTGGTCGAGCTTCACTGGCATAACAAATTGCAAAATTAGGAAGCTACGGCGACATGATACGGAGCCGCCTTCAAGGCCAGCGAGCGCAAGTCCAGCGAATGAATGCGCTGCC
>JBEKLK010000028.1:0-19351 GCA_050010235.1 Rhizomicrobium sp. | reverse complement strand
GAGGCCGGTTAAATAGCATCGGTGCTAGGTGGACAGCGCTCGCGATTGTCCTCACGAATGCCGCGGCCGTCGCCGCCGTCTATTAGCCGTCGCCAAAATCAAATTTGGGACACTGCTGCCGCCCGTCCCGCCTCGACAGACGGCGTCCCGCGTTGGAGAATGACCGGGTCATTCGCGTCGTTTCTTCGGGGGAAAATGCCATGTTCCGGATCTCTGCCCTGCTTGCGCTTGCGGTCTTCGCCTCTGCGCCGGCCTTCGCGGCGGCGCCGCAATCGCCGGAAGCGTTCCTGCAGGATATCTATTCGCATTATCGCGGCAGCGACCTGGTTGCCAAAGGCATCATGTTCGACAAGGACGCCGACTATCGCCGCTATTTCGCGGACGATCTGGCCAATCTGATCATCGCCGACGAGAAGGCCGCCGCCAAAGCGGGCGATGTGCCCACACTCGACGGCGATCCGTTTGTCGATGCGCAGGATTGGGAGATCACGCACCTCAACATTCACATCGACAAAAGCTCGGCCACCGCGGCCACGGCGACCGTGACATTCGAGAATATCAAGGAGCCCAAGACGCTCCACATTCAACTTGTCGCCACGCCGAAGGGCTGGCGCATCGCCGATATCGTCTGGCCGGGCAACGAGGGGACGTTCAAGGGCCTGTACAAGAAGAAATAAGGTTGCCTGCACCCGCGGGTGAAATTCGCCCGGTACCTCCAGGAGAAAACAATGCCCTCGTTTCAAGATGCCATGCGCCGCGTGATCACCGGCGACAACGCGCACGGAAAATCCGTCGTCATAATCGACGGCGGCCCGTCATCCGCGACCGGCAGCGCGGATCTCGGCGGTCTGTTCGAGATCTGGGAAGACGCAGCCTCCGGCGCGCTCGCCCCCCGCGTGCATGACGATCTCGGGACGAAGCGGCCCGTGCTGGGGCCCCGCAAAGGCAATGTGCAGGTGCGCTGGTTCGTGATCAACCCGCCCCCGGAAGGTGTGCCGAAAGCCGAACTCGACAAGGCCGCGCGCGAACGGTTTGCCGCGTTCGACGGCGCACACCACATCATCGATCAATCGCGACATCCCGGCATGCACGAGACGCATTCGCTGGATGTGATCTGCCTTCTCCAGGGCGATGCATCGCTCATTCTGGAGGACGGCGAAACGCGGCTGAAGCCCGGGCAAGTGGTGATCCAACGCGGCACCAATCATGCCTGGCAGGCGCATGGCGGCCCGGCGTTGTTTCTGGCCGTGCTGATTGACCGCGAATTGAAGCACCATTGAATGGCGTTCGAGGCTTCAATGTGCGCGGGAATAACGCTATCATGCGCTCGGGCCCGGAATCGTCGGGGAAATGTCGGCTGAAGGGGATAGATCATGAAATGGCATTTTGCCTTGGGCAATCGCTATGCTTGGCGCGCTGCCACCGTCGGCGCATTCCTGTTGTGCGCGGCAATTCCCGCGCAAGCCGCACCGCCGGCACCCACCGAGGCCCAGCTTCAGGCAGCCTGGGGCGCAACCATTTCGCAAACGCCGCTGCCGGGGCGCGGGTGCTTCACCGCCGCCTATCCGGCAACGGCCTGGTCGCAGGTTGCGTGCACGTCCGCGCCGGATCACCGCTATGAGCCGGCACACGGAACGTCCGGCTACACGGTTGGCGACGGCAACGACTACGCCGCCGTTGCCGCGCACACTATCTCCTCGTCCGTCGGATCGTTTCCGATGGCCAAGGGCGTGACGGTCGAAAAAGACGGCAAGATCGCCAACGAATATTCGCTTCAACTCAACACGCAGTTCATCTCGGGCTCCCCGGCCTGTGCCGGCGCGGCGACGCCATCCTCGTGCCAGGCGTGGCAGCAATTCGTGTTCGCCGAACAGGGCGGTAAGGAGGCCGGGGGTGTTTTGTTCATGCAATACTGGCTGATCGATTACGTGAAGAAATGCCCGGCGGGATGGATAAAATACTCCACGGATTGCTACACCAACAGCAGCGCGGTGTCCGTTCCCAAGCAGACGATCTCGCAGCTCCGCTACCTCGCCGTGTCGGGTGCGGCGGTTGCCGGCGGCCTCGATACGGTCCTGCTGACGACGAAGACCCTGGCCTACAGCACCACGGGTGACGACAGCGTCGTCGATCTGGCCGATTTCTGGAATGCGTCGGAATTCGGAACCGAAGCCACATTCAACGCCGGTCCGACGGTCACCGTAAAAATCACCGTGGTGGACGGCTCTGCCAAAGCCCCTACTTGCGCGTCGAGCGCCGGCACCACGGCGGAGACGAACAATCTGACGCTGGGCACCTGCAAAGCCAATGGCGGCGCGATGCCGGGGATCAAGTTCACGGAAACGAATTGATCCGGGGCTAGACGGGCGGTTGCATGAAGCTGGTGCCGGCAGTTTGCTGTCTCGCACTCGCAGTCGGCGGATGTTCGGATATGCCGCTCCCGACAGATCTGGTCAGGGACCCCGCGTCCGCCATTCAGATTGCCCAAAGGGCATGCAGCAACATGGCGGCCCATAGCAAAACCGCCGTTTGGCGTGCTCATCTGCATGGCCGGATACGGAACGTGTCGTTCAGCGAGCCGAGCACAAGCAAGTTTAGGTGCCCCCTAATTGCGGTCGCCATTGAGGCCGTCGACGGCAAGCCGGACGAATGCGGCACCGTAGTTTGTGTCCGCGACTAGAGTTGGAGAGTTGCGGCGACGCGGGTCATGCGTCGAAAGGCCGACCAAATGGGCCAAAACAAATTCTTTTGTGCGGCTCGCGCAAAACCCGCGGACCGGCGGGCATCGTGCGGCGCGCGGGATTTCAACACGCCCCGGTCAGACGCTAGGATCCACCCCGGCATTTTTGCGACGATTTTGCGGAGATCTGATTTCGCCGAGCCCGCAAGACCAAGAAGGGGGACCCATGCGATTGCCAAACCGTTTGAGAGCAGGAGTGATTGCGGCAATGGGCCTCATCGTTTCCGCGAGCACGGCGGCAACAGCGGCCAATGTCGACGCCATTTTCGAGCACATGGCCAGGTTGCGGCCGCTGATCGGGACATGGAAAGCCGCCATCGACTTCCACGGCCGGGACGGCAGCGTCAGTCCGGAGACGGCCGATTATGTCGTCCGGCCGGTGCTGGACGGCACCTATCTTGAGTGGGACGTAACGGTCTATCCGGCGAGCGATCCCGGAAAGCCGCACTCGTTCATGATCATGACCACCTACAATCCGGAAACGCAAAAATACGATCAAACCTATTTTTATAGCCGGCAGGCCATGCGCGTGACGGAGACGGGAGATTTCGACGACGTCAGGCACGAATACAACACCGTTGCATTCGTTCCCCGCGAAGACGGTGTGCGCGACGAAAGCGTGCGCACGGTCACGCGGTTCCGCGACGACGGCCGCGTCGAATATTGGCATTACAGCCGCTACAGCGACGAGAAGCTGGACCTGATGAACTTCCACGCCACGCTAACGCGGGTGCGTTGAACATTCGCTGCAGCTCAAAGCCTCCCGGCTTTGTTTCCGTATTGAGTTGCCCGGCGGCGGCGCGAGTTCGTAGAACACGCCGCAGCCGGGCGACATCTCATCAGGCAGTCAGCGAGCTTTAACGGTCCCGTCGACGCTCCAGAGCAGCCCGCCGAGGACCACGGCGATGGCGAAGAGCGCCGGGACATCGCCCATCAGATGCCCCATGTGATTCATGCCGTCTGTCATGCCGAACGATTGCTGCGCCATGATTGCGCCATGCACGAGGCTGGACGCCACGGTGAACCAGATCAGGCTGCGATTGGCGAGCGGGTCGCGCGCGGCAAGGATGAGAAAAATGCCCAGCACCGCGTAAACGCCGACGATCATCATGTAGTAGTTGTTCGAATAGGGTGCGCCTTCATGCCAGGCCCAGCCCGAAGGCCAGACGATCGCGAGCGGGTAGATCAGCAGAAGGGCAATGCCGAAAACAACAAGCGCAATTTTGAGAAGTGACAGTGCGTTCATGGTGTAACCCCCGACTGACGACAGCGATGAGTCCGCTCCAACGCAGCGGCCGGCGAGTCTGCCCGGAATATCAATGGATATCCCCCGGGCGACTCTATTCCCAAGCGGAGCGTAGAGCTTTTCCGGGGTTGTTTGAAGCCGATCCGCATTGCGGCGAGCGGCCAGGCGCCACCGGGAATACGGCCGGGAGCGTTTGGCAGGCATTCGGGAACAATCCTCCCTCGGCGATTGGCTGCCTGCGGATTCCTCGGTTCGCGCTTCCCAGTTGTTTCCGGCGACTCTACTCTGCCGCCGCAGCGGCCCGGGGAGTGTCGGCCGAAACAGCGAGGGCGAATGGGCCTGTTCCAGCAAGATACGGCGGTGCGCGAAGAGAACGGCAAACTCTCGGCCACGCTCTCGCGCGATTGGGAAATCTGGGGACCGAATGGCGGCTACGTGTCCGCCATCGCGTTGCGCGCGGCCGGGAAGATTGCGCCGCCGGATCACCGGCCCGCGACGATATCGGTGCAGTATCTTTCTGCCGGGCAGTTCAGCGACGTCGATGTCGAGGCGGACGCGGTGCGCAAGGGCCGCAATGCGTGGTGCATCAATGTCGCGCTGGTGCAGAACGGCAAACGCTTCCTGCAGGCGCAGGCCTGGACCACCAACAAACTGGAAGGCCCCGCGAAGATCGATCGCCGGATGCCGGATGTGCCCCATCACAGCGCGCTCAAATCCTGGGCCGAATTGTTTCCGGATGACGAGGAAAGTTTTCCGTTCTGGCGAAACTTCGACGGCAAGCCGGTGGGACTCATGCCGGAGCGCGGGGCCGATCCGCGCGGCTCGGTGGCGCAAGCCTGGAATCGCCTTCGCGAATTTGCGGCGACGGCCGACCCCTTCCTCGATTTCGCCCGCGCGCTGATGATGATCGACACCTATCCCTGGATCGCGTTCGGCCGTGGCCTTGATGAACGGCCGGATTATATCGCGCCGACCCTGGACCTGACGGCCTGGTTCCACGAACCGCCGGGCGCTAGCGAATGGCTGTTCACGGAGGCACGCAGCGATATCGCGCGCAGCGGCCTGATCCACGGCAGCGTGCATGTCTGGAGCGACGACGGCCGACCGATCGCCAGCGGCGGCAGCAACCTGCTGCATGTGGCGCGGAGGGGGTAGAGGCGTTTTGGATCGAGTTGAATCGTACCGGCCCCCTTCCGTCACGCGGCTGCGCCGCGCGACACCTTCCCCCGCGAGGGGGGAAGGTTAGGAAGAAAAAGGCGCGAGCCAATTTCCTTTTTAGCCTTTCCCCATTTCGGGGGAAGGTGGACGCCTCGCACTTCGCGAGGCGGACGGAAGGGGGCCGGCGCGATTCAATCCGCCACAATCACCGTGAACTGTATTTCCCGGCGCGTTTTGAATCCGATTTTTCGTGAGCGGAATGGAGCGCGGGCATCTTGCCCGCATGGGCAGCGAAGTTTGCACAAAGGCGGGCAAGATGCCCGCGCTCCGATTTCGAGGGCGCGCTTCACAAAACCGCCCAACAAAAAAAGGCGCCCGGTGGGGCGCCTTTTCTCGTCCGATGAAAATGAAATCAGCGCGCGAGCGTCGCAAGGAGCAAGAGCGCCACGATGTTCGTGATCTTGATCATCGGATTGACGGCCGGACCCGCGGTGTCCTTGTACGGATCGCCCACCGTGTCGCCCGTGACAGCGGCCTTGTGCGCGTCGGAACCTTTGCCGCCGTAATGGCCGTCTTCGATGAACTTCTTCGCGTTGTCCCACGCGCCGCCGCCCGACGTCATGGAGATCGCGACGAAGAGGCCTGTCACGATCACGCCCAAGAGCATCGCGCCCAGCGCGTCGAATGCTTCCGTCTTGCCCGCGATGGCCTGCACCACGAAGTACAGCACGATCGGCGACAGCACCGGCAACAGCGAAGGCACGATCATTTCGCGGATCGCGGCCTTGGTGAGCAGGTCGACGGCGCGCGCGTAATCGGGCTTCTGCGTGCCTTTCATGATGCCGGGCATTTCGCGGAACTGCCGGCGCACTTCCTCGACCACGGCGCCCGCCGCGCGGCCCACCGCCGTCATCGTCCAGCCGCCGAACAGATAAGGCAGCAAGCCGCCGATGAAGAGGCCGACAACGACCCACGGATCGGACAGCGCGAAATCGGGAACGCCGATGCCCTGGAAATATCCGTAAGTGTCGGAATGGCCGATGAAGTAATGCAGGTCCGCCGTATAGGCCGCGAACAGCACGAGCGCGCCGAGGCCTGCGGAGCCGATCGCATAGCCTTTGGTGACGGCCTTGGTGGTGTTGCCCACCGCGTCGAGCGCGTCGGTCGTCTTGCGCACGTCGCCTTCGAGGCCCGCCATTTCGGCGATGCCTCCCGCGTTGTCCGTCACCGGACCAAACGCATCGAGCGCCACGATCATGCCGGCGAGCGACAGCATCGTGGACACCGCGATCGCGATGCCGAACAATCCTGCCAGCCAGTTTGCCAGCACGATGCCGACGCAGATCGTCAGCGCCGGAAGCGCCGTCGCTTCCATCGAAATCGCCAACCCCTGGATGACGTTGGTGCCGTGGCCCGTCTGCGATGCAGCTGCGATCACGCGCACCGGGCGATGGTTCGTGCCGGTGTAATATTCGGTGATCCAGATGATCGCGCCGGTCACCGCGAGGCCCACGGCGCCGCAGAAGAACAGCGACTGGCCCGAATAGGTGGCGCCCGTGGAAGCCGTGATGGCCGCGCTCATGTCGCCGCCCAGGATCCAGTTCATCAACGGCCAGAGCCCCGCAAGCGACAGCACGCCGGTCACGATCACACCCTTGTAGAGCGCGCCCATGATCGATTTGTTGGCGCCCAGCCGCACGAAGAACGTGCCGATGATCGACGTGATGATGCACATGCCCGCAATGGCGAGCGGCAGAAGCATCAGCGCCATCCGCTGATCGCCCGTGAAATAGATCGAGGCGAGCACCATGGTGGCGACGGTCGTCACCGCATAGGTTTCGAACAGATCGGCCGCCATGCCAGCGCAGTCGCCGACATTGTCGCCGACATTGTCTGCGATGGTCGCCGGGTTGCGCGGGTCATCTTCGGGAATTCCCGCTTCGACCTTGCCCACCATGTCGCCGCCCACATCGGCGCCCTTGGTGAAGATGCCGCCGCCCAGCCGCGCGAAGATCGAAATCAGCGAGGCGCCGAAGCCCAGCGCCACCAGCGCGTTGATGATGATGCGGCCTTGCGTTTCGTCGGCGATATCGAGGCCGAGACCGCGGGTGAGGAACGTATAGTAGCCGGCGACGCCGATCAGGCCGAGGCCTGCGACCAGCATGCCCGTCACCGCGCCGGAGCGGAACGCCACCGACAGGCCTTCCGCGAGACCCTTTCGCGAGGCTTCTGCCGTGCGCACATTGGCGCGCACGGAAACATTCATGCCGACATAGCCCGCGATGCCGGAGAGCGTCGAGCCGATGAAGTAACCGAGAGCCACCTGCCAGCCGAACAGCGCGAAGGCGATAATGAGAACGACGACGCCCACGATGGCCACCGTCAGATATTGGCGATTGAGATAGGCGGCTGCCCCTTCCTGGATCGCGGCCGCGATCTCCTGCATGCGCGCATTGCCCGCGCTCATGCTGAGGACCGAACGGATCGTCCAGGCGCCGTAAACGAGCGCGAGGAGCCCGCAGGCCAATATCAGATAAAGTGCCATGTTCATGCGCTTCGTCCCTTGATGTCGATTGTGTACGGATACCTCACGTCGCGGTCGCGAAGAGGAACGCGCCACCCCGAGCCCCCGGCGGCGGCTGGCCGGCGCAAAAGGCGGGCGAACATGCCAAAAGCGGCCGCCAGAGGCAACGCTCGCGATGGCCTGTTTTGTCGCGGGGGCGAAGGGATCGGACCGGTGGAATCGGCCCGGCCGGCCTCAGGGGCTCAGGGGCCGCATCTGGATCTGCATGAACTTGACGCCGATGGCCTTGTCGGCGCCCACGACCCGCCTGGCGTCGGCAAGCATCCGTGCCGCGAGCGCCGGGGCGTCGACCGTGGCGGGATCGCTCGCCTCGCCGATCGGTCTGGCGTTGACGTCCCGGACCTAGGCCTCCTGGAGGAAGGGGGTTTTGTCGCGAATATCGACGGCCGCGGAGGACGACGCGGCGATGATCGTGCTGGAGACGTAGGCGTAGGACACGAGCTTGTCGCCCACCACGACGGGCGCAATGAGATAGGGCATCACCACGGTCGAACCTGCAGTCGGTTCCTTGAGGACGCCCGCGCCGATGACGGCCGGGCCGGCGGCCAACGCGTGCGACGCCGGCAGGCAGGTAATCAGAGCCAGGAATCGGATGGCGCGCATGGTGCGAACGCTCGCAGATCGTGCCTAAGAGATCGTTAGCGGGTCAAAAATGGACAAATCCGCGATTGCCAACCTCGATGTCCCGCCCGCTCTCGTCCAGGAGCGCCACGCCACGGCCCTCCTCCACCCGGCCGATTTCGGCGATTGCGACTGCGGTTTGCACAGCCGCCTTCAGGATGGCGTTTCGGCTGCTCTCGGGCGCCGTGAACGCGATTTCGTAGTCGTCGCCGGCCGTTGCGGCCTTGCTGCGGGCGGCGGTGTCGTCTCCCCACAACGCACGCAACGCCGGAGAGAGCGGAATGCGCGCTGCCTCGACCACAATGCGAACCTTCGAGACATCGGCGATGTGTCCGAGATCGGCCAGCAAGCCGTCGGACACATCGAGCGCCGCACTCGCAATTCCCCGCAATGCCGGTCCCAGCGCGACGCGCGGCGAAGGTTCGCGGTAACGCGCAATCAGCATTTCGCGTTCGGCCGCGGACACGGTGGCGCTCTCGCCTTTGAGCAGTGCAAGACCGCCGCCCGCATCGCCAATCGTGCCCGATACGAACACACGATCGCCGGGCTTTGCGCCGGCCCTGCGGATCAGCGCGCCTTGCGGGATCGACCCGAGTGCTGTGATCGCAAGCGTCAGCGGCCCCGGCGTGCGCGTGGTGTCGCCGCCGATCAGGGAGATTCCATATGTGTTCTGATCCTCGCCGAGCCCGCGCGCGAACGCGTCGAGCCATGCGAGATCGGGCCAATCCGGCAACGACAAAGCGAGAAGATGCGCCATGGGTGTCGCACCCTTCGCCGCCAGGTCGGAGAGATTCATGCGTAGCGATTTTTTCGCGATGGTCCCCGGCGGATCGCTGCGGAGGAAATGCACGCCTTCGACCAGCGCATCCGTCGTGACGACGAGTTCTTCGCCTGCGGGCGGCGCGATGACGGCGGCATCGTCGATCAATCCGAATGCGCCCGGCGCACCTCGCGCGAGCGGCGCGAAAAGCCGCGCGATCAGTTCGAATTCGCCGGGGCGGTCAGAATTGGAGCTCGTCATCGGGCGGCGTCTCTCCGAATTCCGGCGCGCGTTTGCGATGCGCCAACCGGTCGAGAACCGCATTGACGAAGGCGGCTTCCTCGCCGTCGAAAAACGCATGTGCGACGTCGAGATATTCGTCGATCACGACTTTCGCCGGCACGCCCCGCTGCGCGATGAGTTCGTAGGCGGCCGCGCGCAGGATCGCACGCAGGATCGAATCGATCCGCTGCAGCTTCCAGTCCTTGGCAAGGCAGCTCGCGATCGATTTGTCGATCTCCACCTGGTGACTGGGCACGCCCCGGACGATCTCGCCGAAGAATGTCTCGTCCGGTTCTCCGGCCGGCGCATTCTCGGGTTCTTTCGCAAAACGATGATCGATGAATTCCTGCGTGACGGCTTCGGCGTCGGCGCCCGTCAATTCCATCTGGTAGAGGGCCTGCACGGCCGCAAGCCGCGCCGCACTTCGTCCCGTGCGATCGGTGCGTCCGTCCGGTGTGTGCGGCTCGGACACGATCACAGATGCGCGCCCAGCCGGGCCCGCACTGCGATCAACGCGAGACAGGCGCGCGCCGCATCGCCGCCCTTGTCGAGGCCGTCGCGCGCGGCACGCGCAACTGCTTGCTCTTCGGAGTCCACCGTCAGAATGCCGTTGCCGATGCACAGTCCGTGCTGCAGGCCCAACTCCATCAACCCGCGCGCGGATTCATTGGAGACGACTTCGAAATGATAGGTGTCGCCGCGAATGATGCAGCCCAGCGCCACGAAGCCGTCATAGCTGATGCCGGCGCCTTCGCCCGCGCGCGCGGCGAACAGGATGGCGGCGGGAATCTCCAGCGCACCCGGCACCGTGATGCGTTGGAATTGCGCGCTGCCCGCTTCCAGCGCCGCCATCGCGCCGTCGAGCATCGCATCCGCAATATGGGGATAAAACCGCGCCTCGACGATGAGGATATTTGGGGTCATGGCGTCTTTCCCGATTCCTTGAGACCGCGGATCGCGTGCGTGCCCACGATGTTGAGGCCGTACCCGTCCAGCGCGACCACCTTCTTCTCCGGCGTGTCGGTCAACAGGATCATGTTCTTCACACCGAGATCGAGAAGGATCTGCGCGCCCACGCCATACTCCTTTACGCGCCGCCGGTCGATGTCTTCGGCCACTCGGCGCAGCACCACATCCGAAACGAAAGTGGGACGGGTCTGGCGCAGGATCACCACCACGCCGCGTCCGGCCTCGGACACGATGCGCATGGAATCGGCGAGCACGTCGCGCTCGAACGGGCGATAGCCCAGCAAATCGGTGAAGATGTTCAGCGCATGCATGCGAACCAGAACCGGCTCCGGCGTCGTGATGTCGCCCTTCACGAGCGCGATGTGCTCGGCATATTCGAGGGTGTTCACATAGACCATCATCCGCCACTGGCCGCCATGATGGCTCTGGAAATCGGTCTCCACCGCGCGCTGGATGAAATGATCGTAGCGGCGGCGATGGGCGATCAGGTCGGAGATCGTACCGATCTTGAGGCCGTGCAGCTGCGCGAACTGGACGAGATCGGGAAGCCGCGCCATCGTCCCGTCGTCGTTCATCACTTCGCAGATCACGCCAGCGGGATTGAGCCCGGCCAGCCGCGCGATATCGACCGCGGCCTCCGTATGCCCGGCCCGCACGAGCGCACCGCCGTGGCGCGCCACCAGCGGGAACACGTGTCCCGGCATCACGATGTCGCCGGGACCTTTGGTCGGATCGATGGCCACGGAAATCGTGTGCGCCCGGTCATGCGCGGAAATGCCGGTGGAGATTCCTTCCTTCGCTTCGATCGAGACCGTGAACGCCGTCTGGTGCGGCGTCGCGTTGAACTGCGTCATCATGGGGATCTGCAGCGCGCTGGAGCGTTCCTGGGTGAGCGCGAGGCAGATGAGGCCGCGGCCGTATTTCGCCATGAAATTGACGGCGGCGGGCGTGCACATCTGCGCCGGAATGACCAGGTCGCCTTCGTTCTCCCGGTCTTCGGCGTCCACCAGGATGAACATGCGCCCGTTGCGCGCGTCTTCGATGAGCTCCTCGATGGAGGAGATGTAATCGCGGAACATGCGCTAGCCCTTCACCAGGCGTGCGACGTAACGCGCCAGCAAATCGATTTCGAGATTGACGCTGCCGCCCGGCTTCAGCTTGCCGAACGTCGTCACCTTCGTGGTGTGCGGGATGATGTTGACGCCGAAACGCGAACCGTCGACTTCGTTGACCGTCAGCGAAACGCCGTCCAGCGCGATGGATCCCTTGGGCGCGATGAAGCGCGCCAGTGCTGGGGGCGCCTGGAACGTCATGCGGGTGGATTCGCCTTCGGGCTCGATGCGCACGATGTCCGCGACGCCGTCGATATGGCCGGTGACGATGTGGCCACCCAGTTCGTCGCCGACCTTCATGGGCCGTTCCAGATTGACGCGGTCGCCAATCTTCCAGCGACCGATATTGGTTTTCGACAGGGTCTCGCCCGAGGCCGTGACCGCGAACCAGCGGTCGCTCGGGCTGCCCTTGTCCACCACTGTCATGCAGACGCCGGAGCACGAGATGGAAGCCCCGATATCGACCTCCGCCACGTCGTAGTTGGTCGCGATCACGACATGCGTGTCGCCGCGCTTTTCGATGTGCCGGACTTTGCCGACATCGGTGACGATTCCGGTGAACATGGGTCCTTTCTAGGCCTTGGCCGCGAAGCTTTCCAGCAGGTCCGGCCCCAGCTTTCGCCGTCCGACACAGGCGAAACGCGGCGTTTCGTCCAGACCCAGCGCGGCGAGCGCTTCGACGGCAGCCTGCCCCCCGCCGCCCAGCACGATGGGCGCGCGGAAGACTTCCAGCCTGTCGGCAGTGCCGCGATCCAGAAATGTGGCGTGGACCGACGCGCCGCCTTCCACCAGAAGCCGCGTCACGCCGCGCTCGGCAAGCGCTCGCAGCACGGCCGCAATATCCGGCCGGCCGCGCGCATCGCGCTCGACCTCGACGATCTCCACGCCGGCGGCGCGAAGGGCTGCCCCACCCGTCGACGTGGTGAAAACAAGCGTCGGGATTTCGCGCGCGCTTTGGGCGAGCTTCGACCATTCGCTGAGCCGCAAACGCGTATCGAGCACCACGCGCAAGGGAGACGCGCCTTCCAATCCCGGCAGGCGGCAGGTCAGTTCCGGATCGTCGGCGAGTGCCGTGCCCACGCCGATCAAGATCGCGTCGTGCCGGGCCCGCAGCAGGTGAGCGAAACGCCGCGCCTCCTCGCGCGTGATCCATTTGCTTTCGCCTGTCGCGGTGGCGATACGGCCATCAAGGCTCTGCGCGATTTTGAGCGTGACCAGCGGCCGGTTCTCGCCGATGCGCCGGAAAAAGCCTTCATTGATTTGGCCCGCTTCATTCTTAAGCGTGCCGACAACGACTTCGATGCCGGCCTTCCGGAGCATTGCAAATCCGCCGCCTTTGACGCGCGGATCGGGATCCTCGATGGCCGCCACGACACGCGCCACGCCGGCGCGGATCAGCGCCTCGGCGCAAGGCGGCGTCTGACCCAGATGGACGCAAGGCTCAAGCGTGACATAGGCGGTGGCGCCGCGCGCAGCTTGTCCGGCCTGGGCCAGCGCGACTGCTTCCGCATGCGGACGGCCGCCATCCTGCGTGTGGCCGCGACCGACGATGCTGCCATCGGGCGAAACGATGACGCAGCCCACGGCAGGATTCGGTGAGACCCGGCCCAGTGCGCGACCGGCCAGCCCCAGCGCATGACGCATGTGACGCGTATCGTCCAACGGGCGCGCGGCGCTCAATCCCGGTCGCCGCCCTCCATCTCGCCGATCAGGGCTTCAAAATCTTTGGTTTCGCGGAAATTGCGATAGACGGACGCGAAACGCACATAGGCAACCTTGTCGAGACTGGACAGCGCCTGCATGACCAGTTCGCCGATCACGCTCGACTGGATTTCGTTTTCGCCCATGCTTTCCAGCCGCCGGACGATGCCGGTGACCATGCGGTCGATGCGGTCGGCTTCGACGGGCCGCTTGCGCAATGCATGCGACAACGACCGCTCCAGCTTGTCGCGTTCGAAAGGTTCGCGCCGGCCGGTTTTCTTGACGACCACGAGCTCACGCAACTGCACGCGCTCGAAGGTCGTGAAGCGCCCGCCGCAAGCCGGGCAATGCCGCCTGCGCCGGATCGCAGAATTGTCTTCGCTGGGCCGGCTATCCTTGACCTGCGTGTCGTCATGTCCGCAAAACGGGCAGCGCATGGGCGCCAATATCTCCTGTTATTGATAGATCGGGAAACGCCGGCAAAGCGCGGTGACGCGCTCGCGCACGCTGGCCTCGATAATCGGATCGCCTGCTTCGCCGTGTCTGGCGACTGCGTCGACCACTTCGACGATCAGCTTGCCGACCTCCTTGAACTCGACGGGACCAAAGCCGCGCGTCGTGCCGGCCGGCGAACCGAGGCGGATGCCCGATGTGATGGCGGGCTTTTCGGTGTCGAAGGGAACCGCGTTCTTGTTGGTGGTGATGTTGGCGCGATCGAGCGCGTGTTCCGTCGCGCGCCCGGTCGCATTTTTGGGCCTGAGGTCGACCAGCATCACATGGGTGTCGGTGCCGCCCGAAACGATGTCGAGGCCCTGAGCGTGCAACGTCTCGGCGAGCGCCTTGGCGTTCTCCACCACCGAGCGGGCATAGAGCTTGAAATCGGGCTTGAGCGCTTCGCCGAAGGCGACGGCTTTTGCCGCGATCACGTGCATCAGCGGGCCGCCCTGCAGACCCGGGAAAACGGCCGAATTGATTTTCTTCCCAAGGTCAGCATCGCGCGAAAGGATCATGCCGCCGCGCGGACCGCGCAACGTTTTGTGCGTCGTGGTGGTGACGATATGGGCGTGCTCCAGCGGATTGGGATGCACGCCGCCCGCAACGAGTCCGGCGAAATGGGCCATGTCGACCATGAAATAGGCGCCCACGGAATCGGCGATTTCGCGGAAGCGCTTGAAATCGATAAAGCGCGAATAGGCAGATCCGCCGGCGATGATCAGTTTCGGCTTGTGCGATTTCGCGAGCGCCTCGACTTCGTCCATGTCGATGCGGTGATCCTGACGGCGCACGCCATAAGCGACCGGCTTGAACCACTTCCCCGACTGGTTGACCGGAGAGCCGTGCGTCAGATGGCCCCCGGCATCAAGGCTGAGACCCATGAAGGTGTCTCCCGGCTGCATGAGGGCAAAGAACACCGCCTGATTCGCCTGGGCGCCGGAATGGGGTTGGACATTGGCAAAGGAGCAATCGAACAGCCGCTTGGCCCGGTCGATGGCCAATTCCTCGACCACATCGACATATTCGCAGCCGCCGTAATAACGCCGGCCAGGATAGCCCTCGGCGTATTTATTGGTGAGAACGGAGCCCTGGGCCTCCAGGACAGCCCGCGAGACGATGTTTTCGGAGGCGATCAGTTCGATCTTGTCCTGCTGGCGCTTGAGTTCGTCGGCGACCGCACGTGCGATCTCGGGATCGGCCTCGGCCAGGCCGCTGGAAAAAAAGGGAGCATTTCGCGGTCCCGCCGCGTTCGACATCGCTGCCATTTCACGCCTCACTTCGCCCAACGCCTGCGCCCGGCCCTTCCGGCCCGGCATCGCTCGCGTATTAGGCCTAGCGCATTACCAAATCTAGCGCCAGATCACGAGATTTTGGGGGCGGCCTGCTGCGGCGTTATGCATTTCTGCAGGATACCTGCCCCGCGTCATGCGCCGAAAGGCTCGTCACGCTCCGTGCAAGTAATGCGAAATTACAACCTATGGGTGTACACTTCCATAAAATATTCACTAAAGCGAGTATTCTACATATTTCACAATTCGTCCGGTTGTAATCATCGAAATGATTTCGCGTTACTTGCATCCAGGACAGATGACAATTTCGACACTCGATCATTGTCTTGATTTTACGGTCCGCCTCGGCAATACAACACGCCTGCTTCCATCAACGGCGCATCACGCAGGATTTCCATAGATGAGCAATATGAATGACTCGCTGGCGGGAAGACCCGACGACTTGTTGAAGTTCGCAAGCGATATTGTTGCGGCTTATGTCAGCAACAATCCGATTCCGGTCTCGGAAATTCCGCACATGATCAAGAGCATTCATACGACGCTTGGCGGTCTCGCATCGGGAATGCCGGGCGACGTGGCGACCACGCAGAAGCCGGCCGTGCCCGTGAAGAAGTCGATCACGCCGGAATTCGTCATCTGCCTCGAGGACGGCAAGAAGCTCAAAATGCTCAAGCGCTATCTGCGCTCGCGCTATGGACTTTCGCCGGAAGACTATCGCGCCAAATGGGGCCTGCCTGCCGACTACCCCATGGTCGCGCCGAACTATGCGGCGCAGCGCTCGGAGTTCGCCAAGAAGATCGGTCTCGGCAGAACGGCGCCCGAAAAGAAAACGCGCCGCCGCGGCTGACCGCGCCAATCTTCGCAAACATTCGACGCGGCGGAACCTTCAGGTTTCGCCGCGTTGTTTTTTGAGGACGTAGATCAGTTTCCTCGCTGCAGCGTTTTCCAGCGCGGCGCGAGGCGAGGAAGCCGGACCGACAATGCTCGCCTCGGTGCCGGATTTCGGGTCGATCGCCGTCACCTTGACGACGTTGCCCTGCACGATGAATTCGATCAGAACCTCGCCGCCTGCGCCGTCCGGTCTGCGCTGGGGCACGAGCCGTCAGGCCGCGCGTGCGAGACGGTGGGCCGTCCAGACCAGATCGAGCGCGCGCACGAGTTCTTCCATCATCGCGTCCGTGTGGAACGGAGACGGCGTGAAGCGCAGGCGCTCCGTGCCGCGCGGGACGGTGGGATAATTGATCGGCTGCACATAAATTGCGTGATCCCGGAGCAGGACATCCGACACTGCCTTGCAGGTTGCCGCGTCGCCGACGAACACCGGCACGACATGGCTCGGCGAATTCATGACCGGAAGCCCCGCTTCGGCGAACATCCGTTTCAGCCGCGAAGCCTGCTCGTGCATCGTCGTTCTTTCGGCGTCGCTTTGCTTCAAATGGCGCACGCTCGCGAGCACGCCGGCCGCGATCGCCGGCGGCAACGACGTCGTGAAAATGAATCCCGGTGCAAACGACCGGATGCAATCGACCAACTCTGCGCTGGCCGCGATGTAGCCGCCCATCAGACCGAACGCTTTGGCGAGCGTGCCCTCGATGATGTCGACTCGATGCATCGCGCCGTCGCGCGCGGCCACGCCGGCCCCGCGCGGTCCGTAAAGCCCAACGCCGTGAACCTCGTCGAGATAGGTCATCGCGCCGTATTTTTCGGCGAGGTCGCAGAAGGCCGGAATCGGGCCGAAGTCGCCGTCCATCGAATAGACGGACTCGAACGCGATCAGCTTGGGCGCCGCCGGATCGGCGAGCCGCAATTGCGTCTCCAGATCGGCCACGTCGTTGTGGCGGAACAGCCGCTTTTCCATGCCGCCGCGCCGGATGCCCTCGATCATCGAGGCGTGATTCAATTCGTCGGAGAAAACGATCAGACCCGGCAACAGCTTCGCCAGGGTGGACAGCGTCGCGTCGTTCGAGACGAAACCCGACGTGAACAGAAGGGCTGCTTCCTTGCCATGCAGGTCGGCCAGTTCGGCTTCCAGTTCGACGTGGTAATGCGTCGTGCCCGAAATGTTGCGCGTGCCGCCGGATCCGGCGCCCGCTGCATCGATGGCTGCGTGCATGGCGGCCAGGACTTTCGGGTTCTGGCTCATGCCCAGATAGTCGTTGCTGCACCAGACGGTGATCGGCCGCTTGTTCTGGTCCGTAAAGAAGTCGGCGCGGGGATATTGCCCGCGCTGGCGGACGATGTCGGCAAAGACGCGATAGCGGCCCTCGCGCTTCAAGCCGGCCAGCGCCTCGCGGAACCGGGACAAATAGGAAAATGCCATTCTTCCGACTCTCAGGACAGGGACGCCTTAGGATGTCCCAGGCTCCCTAATAATTTATCATAGTCTCCGCGGCCGCGCGCGCCCACGCCAATTGTCACAGGACAGCCATGCTTCTCGCTCTTTTTGTCGCTCTTTTGGTCGCTCTTTCGGCTTTGACCCTCATCTGGGTCATAAGCCTGATCATCCGGGACGTCAGCATCATCGATGTTTTCTGGGGCCTCGGCTTTGTGCTGATTTCGGCCACCTGCCTCTGGAGCCATGGCGCCCCGGACCCACGCAGCCTCCTGATCTTCGCCATCGTCGCAGCTTGGGCCCTGAGGCTCGCGCTGCATCTGTTCGTTCGCTGGCGTCGCCTCGGCCACGAAGATCGGCGCTACGCCGCGATGCGCCGGAAAGCAGGTCCCCGCTTTGCGATCATGAGCCTGTTCACGGTCTTCTGGCTGCAGGCTGCCATCATGTGGGTGGTGTCCCTGCCGCTCCAGCTGGCGTTTGCTGCAGCGCCTTCACCCCTGGGCCGCTCGACGTCGTCGGCGCAACGATTGCATTTGTGGGGCTTTTTATCGAAGCGCTCGCGGATCACCAGTTGACCCGCTTCGGCGGCAATCCCGCCAACAGCGGCCGCGTGCTGGATACGGGCCTGTGGGCGTGGTCGCGCCACCCCAATTATTTCGGCGACACGGTCATGTGGTGGGGCGTGTTCCTCGTCTGCCTTGCCGCCAGCCACGCGTGGTGGACCGCCATCGGCCCGGCCGTCATGACCTACTTCCTCATGCAGGTGTCGGGCGTTCCCATGCTCGAACGCAAGATGGCGGATCGCCGGCCGGAATATGCGGAATATATCCGTCGCACGAGCAGCTTCGTGCCCTGGCCGCCCAAACGCTAGGATGCGATGGCGACAACCGCGTTGACCGCCATCGCGATCAGCACCGTGTTGAAAAAGAACGACACGACGCCATGGCCCAATGTCGCGCGGCGCATCTTCGTGTCGAAGACCTGCACGTCGGAGACTTGCGCCGTCATGCCGACCACGAACGCATAATAGAGAAAATCCCACGGTCCGGGTTCGCCGCCGCCGGGGAACATCAGTGGCGGACGCGCATCGGCCGGCCTCGGCGCGTAGAACAGATTGGCATAGTGGAATGCGGCCGAGACATGCAGCGTGGCCCAGCCCAGCGGCGCGCACAGGAGAATAAGCGCCAGGGTGACGCCCGACGGTTTGTTGTGCCCCTGATTGAGCATGGTGATGATCCCCACGCAGCACAGCGCGATGATCGCGAGCATGATGACGATGACGAGGAATATCCCCTCGTCTTCCTCCATCGCGCGGCGGCGCAGGTCGTCGGGGGTGAAGCGGAACACCAGAATGCCGACCAGAAACAGATACACCGCGAAGAACGCATTGCCCGCCGCGATGAAGCGCAGCGGAACGGGATAGGCATGCGTGAGATAGAAGACAGCCACGCCCAGCAACGCGCAGATATAGAATCGCGTGTGTTGGCGCAGATGGACAAGGGCGGATTTGATCAGGTGCTGCTCCCCGGGATCGCAGTCGGCGATCCGGAGCCTCGCACGAGTCGCCCCGCTTTTCTCCTCCCCGCACGCGGGGGAAGAGGATTAGTGGCCGATCAAAGCTGGAACCGCACCTGGTCGATCCAGAAGCGCTCCATGCGCTTGAGGCTGACATTCAGGACGTCGAGCTCGCTGCTGCCGACATTGCCGACGGCCTCGAGCGAGCCGAGGTGGCGCTCGAACAGCTCGCGCAGCATGTCGCGCACGGCCTCGCCCTTGCGGGTGAGCCTGACGAGAACGGAGCGGCGATCGACCGCCGAGCGTTCGTGGTGGATGTAACCGCTCTCGACGAGCTTCTTGAGATTGTAGGAGACGTTGGAACCCAGATAGTGACCGCGCGTGCGCAACTCGCCCGCCGTCAATTCCTGGTCGCCCACGTTGAACAGGAGCAATGCCTGCACGCTGTTGATTTCGCGCTCATCGCGCCGGTCCAGTTCGTCCTTGATCACGTCAAGGAGCTGCCGGTGCAATCGCTCGATCAAAGCGAGAGACTCGAGATAAAGCT
>JBEKLK010000027.1:0-17582 GCA_050010235.1 Rhizomicrobium sp. | reverse complement strand
GGAATTTCGACACCCTCTGGATCAAAAAATAGTTCACGAAAAATCGCCCCCTTCGTAACCGCCTGACGCGCAAAACTATTCGCCGGAATTTCGCGGCAAACGTTCGAAGCATGTTCGCATTTGCCTTGCCGAATCAGGGTTTCATGCAATTGCGCGCGCGTGCCTGCAGCGCCATGTTGGGTGTTTTCGTGGAGCATTCACATGGACGAGACATCGAAAGACACATTGCCCCCGGAAGAAGGGCGTGGCGACATCGCCCTGCGCTGGCAGAAGGGGCAATCGGGCAATCCCAAGGGCCGTCCGCGCAAGCCGCGCGGGGCGAACAGTGCGCCCGGCGGGCCGCCAGGTTCAGGAGCTATCTGGCGCGCGTCATGATCGAGCGGCCGGTCGAGCGCTCGGACGGCGTCGGCGGCACGCGCACGCGGCTCACGGAATACATGACCGACATCGTGGAGCGCGCCGATGCCGGCGATCTCAAATGCCGGATGTTCCTGATCCGCTATGTCGATCGCGGCGATCGCCGCAAGCTTGCGGCGCTGCGCAACGCCGAAAAGGCGAAGACGCGCGCGTTGCGCAAACTGGAAAGCGCGGCCGCGCGCGAGATTTCGCAAACGCCCGTGGCGCCGCCCGAAATCGCGGCCCAGCAGGTCAAGACGATCAGCCCGACCAGGCCTTCGCGGGTTCAGACCCTCGCGGTTGCGAAGCCCTCCGTCGAAGCGTCGTCGTTTCGGCGCGATCCGCGCAACGGTCAACTGCTGGGCCCCGACGGCCGCGCGTTGTCGCGCGAAGCCGAAGACCGGCTGCTCTATCCCGACTGGCCGCACATCTCGCCGCATCTGAAAAAGGAAGAGCCGGTTTATTCGGGGCTCAATACGGGGCCGAAAACAGGGCCCGAAACAGGGCCAAAAACAGGGATCGAAACAGGGGTCATAACAGGGATTACGAGCCCTGTTTCGCGGACTCAAGAGATTGATTCCGCACAAAATTCCGCAAGCGAAAAAATTTCGCAAAAAAATCCGGCGGGGGAATCGGATCCTGGAGACGTACCGCGATGGCGGAATTAGAGCGGATTTGGTTTGAGTTGGATCGCCAAACTTCTCCATGGCCGGCCCCCGAGCCGGCCACCCAGCCGCTGCGCGTTTGCGCAGCGAATGAATCTGCGCCGTTGCTTCAAATGTTTTGCGCTCCGACGCGGGTCAATCGGCTCGCGGACGCTCGCCGGCTGGGTGGCCGGGTCAAGCCCGGCCATGGAGAAGTAAAAAAGACCGCGTCAACCCAATCCAAAATTTCGCCAGGATTTTCGTCCCCTGTAAGTGGGGGAAGAGGATCGAGGTCGCGCGTTGCGGTTCTACGGCGCGGCCGGTCGCTTGCCGCGCCCGTATCGCACCGTGCTTTGGTCGATCACCGGCAGGTTGGCGAGAAACTGCTCCGTGCAGGCGCGCCACGAATGCTGAAGCGCGAAAGCCCGCGCGGCCTCGCGGGGCACCTCCAGCGCGCGCAGGCAGGCCTTGTGCAAATCCTCCTCGAGAGCAGCCACCGGCGCATCGCCGACGACATCGCGGGGGCCCTGCACGGGGAACGCTGCTACCGGCGTGCCGCAGGCCAGCGCTTCCAGGATCACCAGCCCGAATGTGTCGGTGCGGCTCGGGAACACGAACACGTCGCTGGCCGAATAATGCCGCACCAGATCTTCGCCGCTCTGGGGCCCCACAAATCGGGCCGCGGGATAAGCCCGTTCCAGCGTCGCGCGCGCGGGTCCGTCGCCCACCACGACTTTCGTGCCCGGCAGATCGAGCGCGAGAAACGCCTCGACATTCTTCTCCACCGCAACCCGGCCGACATAGAGCCAGATCGGGCGGGGGAACGGCAATGCCGCGTTCGCGATGGGGCGGAACGCATCGACATCCACGCCACGCGACCAGATGCGGAGATTTTTGAACCCGTGCGATTCCATTTCCTGCATCAGAGACGGCGTCGCCACCATCATCGCGGTCGCGGGACCGTGAAACCAGCGCAGGAACGCATAGACCGCGCCTTCGGGAATGATGGGAAAACGCGCGCGCACATATTCGGGAAAGCGCGTGTGGAACGAAGTCGTGAACGGAATATTCCGCCTCAGGCAAATCGCGCGCGCCGAAAGGCCGATGGTCCCCTCGGTCGCAATATGCACGGCGGTGGGCTCGAATTCGTCGATCATGCGCTCGATGCTGCGGCGGGGAAAAATCGCCAGGCGGATTTCGGAATAGGTGGGCAGCGGCACCGTGAAGCGTCCCTCTGGCGTCGCATAGCGCACGTCATGGCCCATCGCTTCGAGATCGCGGCCGAGAGTTTCGAGCGTGCGCACGACGCCGTTCACTTGCGGCCGCCAGGCGTCGGTGACGATCAGGATTCTCTCGAGCGCAGCGGCGGCGGGCTCGAGCGGAGGCGCCGGCAGGGCGCTCTCCCGCGTCAAGCCGGACTCCTCAGGCGGGCACGGGTACGCCGTCCGCAGCAATGGCGGCGGGAACGCGCTCTTTGGCGAAATCGGCCCAGCAGAGAATCTCCAGATGCCCGCGCGCATCTTCGACAAGCGCGGTGCAGCTTTCAACCCAGTCGCCGTCGTTGAGGTAGAGGACGCCGCCGATGCGCTTGATCGTAGCGTGATGAATATGGCCGCACACGACGCCGTCGAAACCGCGCGCACGGACTTCGCCGGCCACGGCATCCTCGAAACGGCAGATATATTCGAGGGCATTCTTCACCTTCTGCTTGAGGAATGCGGACAGGGACCAGTAATTGAGGCCGAAATTGCGCCGCACGAGGTGGCACACTTCGTTCAGCTCCAGCGCCAGCGAATAGGCCCAGTCGCCCAGATGGGCGAGCCATTTGGCATAGGCAATGACGGCGTCGAAATGGTCGCCGTGCAGCACCAGAAGGCGCCGTCCGTCGGCCGTGACGTGGATCGCCTCGCGCAGGATTTCGACGCCGGCGATCGAGCGGCCGCAATATTCGCGGAAGACCTCGTCGTGATTGCCCGGCACGAACACGACGCGCGTGCCCGTGTCGATCTTGTGCAGCAGGGCCGTGACGACGGCGTTGTGCGCCTCGGGCCAGAACCAGCGGCGTTTGAGCCGCCAGCCGTCCACGATGTCGCCCACCAGGTACAGCGTGTCGCAACTGTTTTTGGCGAGAAAATCGGCCAGCAATTCGGCTTTGCAGCCGCGCGTGCCCAGATGCACGTCGGAGATGAAGATCGTGCGGTGATGGCGCGCCGCGCGCTGAACTTCGCGTCCGCCGCTTGGCGGCCGCGGGCGGCGCTCCAGCGCGCGATAACTGAGGGCGTCCGGCAGGCGGACGCGTCTTGCGGTATCCCAGGCGAATTCGGCCATCCGATACTCCCGCCATGGCCCTCCGATCGATCGATGCGAATCGGCATGGGCGTTTACGGGGCCTGCATGCCCTGCCAACGCGAAGGCCGTGTTGCAGGCGCGCAATGCTTTCGTGAATCCACCAAAGCGGATGGGGCAAAAGGCGGAAAAGACCAGATGCGTTACCGCTGCACTGCACATAAAACGGGCAAAATCGGCTCGAAACTGTCTAACAAAAAGTCAGTGTTTCTGCGGAAATTTTTGCGGTCTGGGTCGCATTTTCTGTTGCGGCGCAGCGTAGGTGGTGCCATATTATTGCAATGCGGCATCGGGGATATCCTCTCCGCGATGCTGTTGCCCTTCCTGGGCGTTTCCTCCCTGAACTTGGCCGCTCCTTCGGGAGCGGCCTTTTTATTCCGCCGCGTGCCGCAGCGATCCGCCGCCGGGACGCAACAGCGAAAAATCCATCGCCATCAAATCCGTCAGCGCGCGCGCAATGCGCTGCTGCACGCCGGCGAATGTGGCCGCGCGCGCCACGCGCTCTTCGTCGAGATAAAGGCTGCGGTTGATCTCCACCTGCAATGCATGCACGCCACGCGCGGGCCTTCCATAAAGATGGGTGGTGTAGCCGCCGGCATAGGGCGAGTTGCGCGCGATGGAAAAGCCGTGGCGCGCGAACATGCGTTCGGCGGCGCGCATCAACGGGGCTGCGGCCGAGATTCCGTAGCGGTCGCCCAGCACGATGTCGGGCACGGCGGCCGCCGACGGCATGGAATGGCAATCCACCAGAACGGCGAAGCCGAACCGGGCGCGCGTCTCTTCGATCAGCTGGGCCAGGGCGGCATGATAGGGACGATAGAACCGGTTGAGGCGTTCGCCCGCCTCGCAGGCCGCAAGACGCCCCCGATAGATCTCGGCGCCGTCGCGCACGATGCGGGGAATGACGCCCAATCCCGCCTGGACGCGCGGTCCCGCGGCATCGCTCGCAACATCGAGCGGCGCATCGAACATGGAGGCATCGAGTTCGCCCGGCGCGCGGTTCACATCGAGATAGGCGCGGGGGAAACTGGCCGCGATCAGCGGCGCGCCGCATTCGACTGCGCCCACGAACAACTCGTCCACAAAGGCGTCTTCCGATCGCCGCAGGCTGGTGGGACCGAGCCGGCTGGCGGCCACGAAGCTCGCCGGGTAAAGCCGCCCGGAATGGGGCGACGCGAACACGAAGGGTGCGGTGCGCAGGGCCGGCGAAATGACGCTGAAGGGTTCCGCGTGGAGCCGCGCGAGCGCCGGGTCCGTCGCCGCCTTCTGGGCCGGCGCCGGCTGTTCGATCGAAGCCCTGGAGATGTCCGACTCGCTCACCAACCCAATGGACCACCAACACGCCCCGGCGATCAAGCGCGGGACCGTATGTTAAGGCCTTGGGCCGGGCCCGTTAACCCGCATTTACGGTTTGACCGTTATAGGGTTAAGTCGCGGCGGGGACGATCATGGCGCATATCCTGTTGGCGGAAGACGATGAATCGCTGCGCCGGTTTCTGGCCGCGGCGCTGGTGAAGGCCGGCCATGACGTCACCGATTTCGGCGACGGCACGGAGGCCTTCGAATGCCTCAAGGGCTTCCGCTTCGACCTCTTGCTGACCGATATCGTGATGCCGGGCATGGACGGGATCGAGCTGGCCAAACGGGCCGCCGAGATGGACCAGGCCCTCAAGATCATGTTCATCACGGGCTTTGCGGCCGTGGCGCTGCACCCCTCCTCCAACGCCCCCAAGCAGGCCAAGGTCCTCTCCAAGCCCTTCCACCTGCGCGAGATCGTGCAGGAAGTGGAGCGGATGATCGCCGCCTGACGGCGGGGCCGTCTTGCCGCGCGGCGGGGCCGCCGCTATAGCTCTCCCCCCTTACGAAGGCGGGCGCGTAGCTCAGCGGGAGAGCACTACGTTGACATCGTAGGGGTCACAGGTTCGATCCCTGTCGCGCCCACCATTCCCAACATGCTGATATTCAACGGATTATCCCAATTTTTTGCCGGTAATTTTACGGCCTCATCGAAGGCACTTGGGAGTATTTTGAGAGTATGCGGCCCCAACAGGTCGCGTTTTGCCAGCAAATCGAGCTCACAAATGTACTCCGCGATCGCCGTCTGCGCGTTGGCGAGATACCGCTTGTCGAACTTCGTATAGCGGTCGGTCGTGCGAAGGTCGGGCAGCTTGTGCCCATCTGATAGGCCAACTCCTCGCGGCTCACGCCCCGCGCCCGCAGTTCCGTCGCCATCTTGTGGCGAAGCGTATAGGGCGAAAATTCCGGCATCCCCAACTCGCGGCCCTTCCGCTTGAAAGTGGCGCGGATGCTCGCGATCTGTTTGCCGTTGTGAGAAACGTAGAGATCGTTATCGGCTGTCGCCCACGCCTCCAGCCAAGGCTCCAGAGTGGTAGAGACGCGCACGATAGGCCGCCGCTTCTTCGTCTGCCGACGGGTAGCAGGGTTCAACGTGATGAGCCCCAGGTCGCGGTCGACCTGGCGTTGCGTGAGTTCCAGAAGGGCAGCCGGACGCGCGAGTGTGTTGAGCGCGAGAATCGTATAGCGAAACACATGTTCGGCTCTATGGCCGACAAGGCTATCGAGAAACGCGGCTAACTGCACGTCGGTGGGAATCCAATCGCGCGGCTCGGGCTCGGCGATATCCAGCTTCGCGGCGACAGTCGACGGCCAGACCCAGATGCGTGGCGCATGGTCACCAAGCGCGTGGTGCATCGCTGCCGACAGCACCGACAGATTGCGCGCGATATACGATACCGAAAGCGGCTTCTTGCCCTTGCCACGGTTGCGACACCATTCGGCAAACGCCAGTTGCTTACGCTCGGTGACGTCGGACGCGCGAGAAGTGGAGCCCCAGAATTTCAGCAAAAGGGCTCCGGCGAATCGCGCTTGCACGCCGCTCGGCTTTTTGTCGGACACTTCCTCGAAATACGATTCGAGAATTGCGGAGAGATAGCTGTCCGACTTCTTCGGCGCGGCAATCAGTGCCCTGCTGCTGAGTGCGAGTTTGGCATCTTCGAAATCCGTGACGCCAAGGCTCTCGCGGCGCACTCTTCCTGATTCAGCGTCATATCGGAAGCCGTACCATTGCGAGCTTCCCGCCACGCGGTCGAGCCACCATTCACCGATCTCGAAGATTTTCCCCTTGCGACTGCGGGACATGCTCGCTCCTCTGCCGCGAGCCAATCGGCCACGGCCTTTTGAGTGTAACAGATTGTCCGCCCCATGGGCACGAACTTCAGATCGCCGGATTTGCGCGCCGCGCGAAGCATGCGCGCCGTCAGCCCGACATTCGAGTAGTGCCGAATCAACTCGGTCTCGCGCATCAGCTTTGGCAATTCGTCAGCGTCATTCATTTGGCAGGCCGGCTTCGTTGTGGGTCTGCTTCTTGCAAAATTTGCGGCCCGTTGAACGAGCTTTGTCGCAGGGCTGCGCGCAGAGCAGTGATGTCGGATTCTTGAAACAGCTTGCGCCGGCCATTGGCGTAGTAGTGCGGGTGTTGCTTGACGAGTTCCTGCAACGCACGGCGCGAGATGCGCAGCCAGTCCGCGGCTTCGCCCATGGTGAAGGCTTGCTCCAGGACACCCGTCCCGACTCCAACAGTCTTTTGCAGCCCGTGACTCATAGGGTCACGGTACCGTCACGACAGCTTGGCCATGCAAGCGGTCGTTCGAAAAACATTCAGAGCCGCCTTTTCCGGGGGCGTTGTTCGACCCGGTCGGCAACCTCGGCGAGTTTGCCCGCGCGCTTTGCGGAAGACCGGACATCGCGAAGGGTCGCGTGGTACCGCGCCGACCGGCGTCGAGGCTGCGGGCCTGATTATAGTGACGAGCCGATGTGGCGAGCGTGCTGTGGCCCAGGATGACGGTAATGTCATGAACGTATTCGGGACTGACGGTCGCAATCATGGTCGCAGCACAGTCCCGGAACAGGTGGGGGTTGATGGCGAGGCCGAACGCCCGCTTGGTGTGCAGCTTGATCGCGGCGGCGACCCCCTTGGCCGAGAACGGGTCACCGACGCGTGAGACCCAAAGGTGCCGGGCATGCCCTTCGATGCGGGCGCCGTTCGCAATCATGATCGGCCGGTAAATCGCGAGGTAGCGATCGAGAGGCGCTTCCAAGAACGCGGGGAACGGACATTCAAGCGCGGTTCGCGGTTTGGTTTCGACGGCGGTGAAGACCAGCCACCTGCTGCCTGCGCGCTGGACGAGATGCTGTCCCAACACGATCGCCATGAAGTTGTGAAGCCGAAGGGGCCGATAAGCCATGAGCGTAATCATAAGACCGTCACGAAACAACATCGCCGCGCGACGGGGGTCAGTTTCAAGGAGGAGGTCGGCTTGCTTCATCAGGGAAACGCCGAGGTCGACCAGCTGGTCGGGCGACTTCATGCGCTCGCGTTTGTTTCGCGACGAGGTCGCGCGTCCCCGGAGCCGACCGGCGGCGCGCCCGATCCAGTGATGATCGTGGGTGTTCGTCGTCACCCGCAGCATCTCGCCGAGCGATTGCAGCACCGACTGAACCGTGTAGGGGCTCAGGTTCGATTGCAGATGCGCGATATACCGCCGGACGCGGTCCTTGGTCGTGCGCGCAGCCGGATCAACCGCGGGATCGAGTTCGCCGCACTCGTCCAACCAGTCCAGCCATCGTCCGTAATCAGTCTCCGCCTTGAGGCAGGAAAGCGGCGCCCAGCCCGATGCCAAACCGCCTGGGTCGATGGGGTCGCCTTCTTTCAATGCCAGCAGCCACGCCGCTTGATCGTTCTGCGGCCACGTGTCGGCGATCCGAGATATCTTGCATCGGGTCGGCGCAGGTCCGTCGTTCGGGAGATCGGTCACGGGGTTGCTCCCGCCTCGAGGCCGCGTGGGATCGATTGTCGCGTACGACCATCTTCGCGCAGCTTGTCGATCACGCCTTCGTAGCGTTTATGGGCCGCTGCGGCTTGTGTCGTGGCATACGTGTCCATCGTGATCTGCGACGACAAATGGCCGAGCAACAATTTCGGTGTCTCGATGTCCTCCGGAAAGGCGTCCAGCTGGAACTTGACGGCCAAGTGGCGAAACAGATGCGCGTTCACCGTGAGGCCCGTGTGATGGAATATGACATCGCGAACGCGTGTGCCGAAGCCGCTGATGCTGCGTTGCTCGCCTCGGGCGTTGGGGAATACCCACCGAGACGGTTTCGGGCATAGGCGCGGTCGCCATTTGTCCAAGTATGCCTTCAACAAGGCCGCGCTGCCGGGAGGAAGGGTGAGTTCAAACGCCTCATCGTTCTTCATCTTGTGGGCCGGAATAACGATGTGAACCGTCGATTGGGCGTCGTAGCGGTCGAACACGGCTTCATCCATCTCCAACAGGGTCACGTTGAAGATTCGCAAGGCCGTCACGGTCAGGAGTTCGATGGCCAAGGCATAGACCACGCAGACCACGTCGGCGGGACCACCCTTGTCGTTGCGCCGGGCCAGCCGCATCAGGTGCGCCGGCAGACCGAGCAGCGCATCGACGTTCTTGGGTTCGTCGAACTGGCGCAGACGCTCGGCGTTTTTCTGGACGACCTGCTTTTTCGGTTTCAGGCGCTCGCAGACGCCGTCCAGTTGCGCGTGGTGTGGGTGTCCCTGCGGGAGACGGCGGTGGGCGATGTTGCGAAGCAGCGAGGCATGGCTGTAGATCGCCGCTTTCTTGGCCCCAGCGGCGCGCTTTTGGAACCATCTGAGCGCCCGTTTGGCGTTATCGCCTTCCACGAGCGTGGTGACGCTGACGATGTTCGAGGCTGGGTAATCGGGCGTAACGAGTGCGGTGGCGATTCGTAATATGTCCTGTCGCCAGTTTAGGGCTGTAGCGGGCCGAATAGGGTCCCGATAGTCGTCATCAAGCGGGTCCTGGTCGACGGCATTTGTCAGAAACTCCTCGACATCGACACGGAATGCGACCGGAAGCTCCTCCCATTCCATCGCGTACCGGCGGTTCGCGCTCGACACCGGCACCCGCAGGGGCGGCCACCCGACGACGATTCCGGCCGCCCGATTCCAGAACAGGCAGGTCTGCCGATAGACCCACTCCGCGTTACGCACCAGGCTGTGTTCGTCCAGAGCCGTCCCGAAGCGCTGGAACGTCGATATCTCGACCGCGCTCGGTTCCCTTCCCTCCGCCGTGCAGAAGCTGACGAATCGGGAGAGCCCATAGCGGTCCCGATCCCTTGGCAGTAGCGCAACCAATCGCAGCCACTCGACCGAAGTCACCGGATCGGTCCGCCGGCTCGCCATGACCTCGAACCCGCCGATTCGCAATGCGACGAGCGTGAAGCTGCGAACCTTGTCCCAACGTTTACGTGTGATCCCGGCAAGGGCGAAAGGCGCGTTCTCCATCTGCTTGCGCAGCGAAGCGGGCTCGGCCGGTATTTCGCCGGGCGCGGCGTTCAGACATTGGCTGAGCGTGCGCAAGGCGGACAGCAGTTCCTTTTTGCGCTCAGGCGTCAGGTCGTGGGAATCGTCGACACGATTCATGACGTCCCGGATCATGATCACGGGCGCTCCAACCGGGTCCGACGCTTGTTTACGGGGTTTTCGCACTTGATGAACGGTACGCATGATGACTTCCTTTGCCGTTAGATGTACCCTAGTGTAAACTAGGGAGAACTCAATGTAGATTTCGTACCAATAAGTATAGCTACAGTATTGCTTCACTCATGTATTTGAATAGCCAAAGCAGCACGTTAGACGATTTCAGTGACATCACTCTCGGCGCAGGTTCGAGAACGCAACGAGGTCCTCTTCGGAGACCCGAAGACGCCGTCCCAGGCGATGAAAATGAAGCTCGTGACCCTTGATCCAGCCGCGAACCGTCTTCGTCGAAACGCCCACTCGCTCCGCTACTTGCAAAACGTCGAGCAGGATCGGGATACGCGCTGATATCGCAGTCATGATCTGAACTCCTATGCGATGACGCGGTTGTTGCCGAGATCGAACCTGGGCACCGCGAAGCTGCCGGGTGTTCGAGAAGACGGTCGTCCATTGATGCTCTGTGGCGACAGGCTGCGTCGCAGCGCATGAAGTCGGGCGCGAGCACGCTTTCCGATTTGACGGAGCGTACTACCGAGCGATTTGAAACAACGAATGAAACAGACGGACCAGGGCCGCCAACTACGGTGGCAGTCCATGCGATAGACTCAGCGGCGCACGAAAACGTCATGACCCGTTGGCCGGTGTCGACGCCACGCGCCGCCTCGAGGTCTTGCCGGTCAGAAAAATCAGATGTCTTATTCGTGCGCACGCACAGAGTAATTTCGTCACGCCGTTTTTTTCGCAATGGCGCGCGGTTCTCGATCATCAGGAACGGTAGGAAACGGGCATTTTCGTGTTTCGCGCGATCATGCGCCGACGCACTGCTGGCCTTGTCGCAGAATAAAGGCGAGCAACGGGCGGAGGTCGGCAGGGCAGCAACCGGCGCCAGAGCCGTGCCGTTTGAAGCGACATGCTGTTCGCAACCACATGCGTATGTATCGCTGCCGGCGTCGACGCTTGCCGCGGCATCGGCGAAGTCGAACACCGGCCGCGGCATATCGCTCTCAAAATCAAATAGGTGGCGCGGTGTCGTTCCGATGGACCAAGCACCACCGTCCCCGCGGCGGTTGCGGGATAGCGGGCGCACCCGCTCGAAAGGCGGCACGTGACGCCCCGGCGACCATGCGCGCCAGGCCAAATCGAAGCTACAGGCAGAATGTGAATCAGTGGGCTCCATGGAAACCACAAATGCGTCACGACGGCGGGAACCGTGAAATCTCTTCGGAAGCGGCGCCAAGAGAGCGCCAGTCGCGGTCGCGCCAGTTGAATGCCGCGAAACGTGCCCATGTCCGTAGCCATGAACCTCCATCCAGCATCCGGGGCGCGGTCCCGTACATCCTCGGCTCGAGCGCGCAGCGTCTGAGCGGCGTTGATCGGTACACGCGCAGATGTTCAAGCGGGAATGATGCAGGCGGCAGATCGGGTCCATAGCGCATTGGAACGTCACGACTGTTTTGAGTCAGCACGCAACCCGTTCTTATTCATCGGAATACCGATGCATCTGAAGGTCGAAAAGTGAGAAAAAAGCGCTGAGGACTGCCGACTTTCCGGGCCATCGCATTGTACGAGATTTTTCGCAGAAGATTCTCGGAATGGAGCGGCCAGCCCGTGCGTCGTCGCGCTCCGGCGGTTTGCGCCCTTGGGTGCCGCTTGGCGGAGACGCGAGCGATCGGTGCGCGAATTTAGCACGGTATCGCCCCCCAGCGGTATGACGGCAGGGTACCCCATGTCGATACATGCAGGCGGGCGGTCTTATTGGTTGCTTGGGCTGCCACGAACCCGTCGATATCTCGGCTTGGAATGGGCGATCGAATGGAACGCGCTTCGGCGCTAACCGATTGTGAGCGTTGATATGGATGTGTGTGTCGCTTATAACCATGCCACTGGGGCTGCAGGGATCACCGACCACAATTACAAGAATGACTGGTGGTAGCGACCGTTGCCCGCATCAAACCGGGGGAAATGCTATGCATTTGCTGCGTCTTGTCGCTTCGGTGTTCGTTTGCACCGTCCTAGCGCTGCCTGCGGTCGCGCGGAACGACCGCTATACATTCCGACTTCAAGACACACTCGACAGCCCCGATTTCGCGCAGCAGGTGGGGACTTCGGTGAAATTTGTTTTCGGCGACCAGCCGGTGCCCGCGGGCGAGAAAATCGCAGACTATGTGGCGAACGATCGTCAACACTTTCATGGCAAGACCGAGGAAGGGGCCTGCCGGGATACGCTCCTCTCGGCGCTCGCGGAAATGAGGGACCATGCGACCCGCGCGGGCGGCGATGCTGTGGTGGGAATCGTGAGCTATTTTCGTCGCGTGACATTTTCCAGCACGACAGAGTTTGAATGCCATGCCGGCTCGAACGGGGTATTTGTGTCGTTGATGGGATCGATCGTGAAGCTGCAAAAATAGGTCACCCGGAAAATCGGCGACAGTTTGTTGCAGCGATTGCCGAGAGCGTGTCCAGCGGCGGGTCGTGTTTCATGTCCCTGGAATTGCCTTCATCGCGATCCCGGTTCCCCATCTCCGGTCTCCATTGATGATGATCGATACCCTGATGCCGCATTAGAATGGAGGCAGGGAAGGCTGGCTGCCAAGCCGACGCTTTCAAATCGAGCGACGTTGAAACTTAGTGGTCCGCGACTGTGACGATGTCGCCTCTGATGGCGAGGCCTGCAACGATAAATCCCTTGTAGCAGGGAATTTCCGTGTTGTTGGAGACGTCTTCCTTTTTGTAATAGCTGTGGATGTTGATGACGGCGTTTGCGCCCAGAGCGTGGGCGCGCTTCTGGAATTCCAGCAGAGCCGAGAGCAGCGCCCAAGAGCAGGCCGACATGTCCGATTTGGCAAAGCCGTCGGTTTTCCGATTGCTGACGAATTCTCCGAAATCGTGCAAAGGCATAGGGTGGCTCGTATCGCCGAAATAGAATTTCACTGTGCCGTCCAGTCGTGTGCTGGCGTCCTGCATGGTCATGGCTTTGTCGATCGGAAGCATAAACACGTCGGAAGCTTGCGCCGGCATGATCCTCATTGCCGAGACGGCCAACACGGACATCATCGTCGCCAAGCGGCCAGAAAAGCGGCTCGAAACAGAAAATGCACGCATGTGAAGACCCCTGCTTTGCTGCGGCGCAGCCGCGCATTTGCATAGGTTAAGGACTGGATTTCTATCTTCAAGTCAAGAACCGGAAAGAACGTCACGGGCGTTATGCGGGCGCTGAAATGTACTGCAGATCGCATGTCTCGATGGAAAGCCGCCAGACCAGACAAAGCTGGAAACAATCTGCGATGCGGCGGTGCAATAAATGTGTCCCGTCAGGAAGCTGATATGTGCCATCGGGGTCAGCCTGCGTGCCGACGCTGTGGATAGCCAAGTCCGGAGGAAGGCGCTGAAAAGCCTTGAAATAAGCCTCAGCAAACGTCCAGCACCGATAGAACTCATCTGCTCCGAGGTGTGCTGGGGCAAATTTCGTCAGGAAACCCGCGAGAGCCGCAAACGGCCGGCTTTGCTCCATGAATTCAATGTCGATACCGAGCGCCAGAATCTGGGCATCGCCGACGGTTGCCGCTACCGCAGCGCGGCTGTGGCTCCGGGAGCTTAGTTTGGGCGGGAGGCTTGTCTCCAGAAGTTCCTGAAGGTTCCGTGCTGCTGCCGATTGTCGTTGTCGGGAAATGCGCGCGCATGCGTCCTCTACGGGCAACAGCGCCGTCGCATAGAGAATTGTACCGGTCATTCCGAACTCTGCCCCGCGGGCTGTGCGAAATGAAGGCGGGCCCGCTTTCGTCGTTGTGTCCACTCGTTTCATGCCAAATAGGGGAGATATCTCTTTGCTCTTGCTCAACAATACTGATTAAATGCAGTTCAGGTTCCCAAGGATTGGCAATACAGGCTTTGGGAATACCGGGGCAGGAATGATACAGCAACGCAAGCTTTCCGTGGGGCGATGGGCGGCCATCGTTATCGACGCCGATTCCGCCGCGGATTTCGGGAACGCCGCCCCTGAGAATGCAATCCCGGCTGCAATCCGGCGGCGGATGGGGCGGCTCGAGCGGCTCGCCGTGCGATGCACGCTTGGTGTGCTGGACGGGAAGGGCGGTACGGACGAACTGGTCTTCTGCTCGCGCCATGGCAATGTTGAAACGCTCGTCACCTTGTTGCGCAGCATTTCTGCAGGCGAACCGATGTCGCCCATGGCCTTTTCCGGTTCCGTGCATAACGCCGCGCCGGGCCTTGTCGGTCAGATTTACAAGGAGCGTCTTAGTCATACGGCGCTCGCGGCCGGCAACACGACGTTCGCCGCTGGATTAGTCGAGTGCTACGCACGGCTGGCGACGGGTGAGAGTCGGGACGTGACACTCACTTTTGCCGACATCAGGCTTCCCGATCCCTATCTTGCTTTTGAAGACGAGGACGTCCCCGGTATCGCGATCGCATTGCGGCTGACATTGGCCGTCGCAGGCGGGCAGGCCGCGCCGGTAAGCCCGGGACGGACAGGAGCTTTTGAACTTTTGGATCGCCTGAAGGCCGGGGCGGAGCAGATCGCCATCGACGCCCTCTCTCGATCCGAGGCGGCGTCATGATGCGGCGTCTCGAACGTTTGTGGCGGCAGTGCGCCACGGGCCTATCGTTTGCGCTGTTTGGCCTTGGCGGGTTGCTGTTGGCGGGTTTTATATTCCCGGTCGTGAATCTCATCTTCCGCGACAAGGTGCGGCGCACCCGGATCGCTCAGCAGATCGTCCATCTTGCCTGGAAGATGTTTCTGCGGGTCGTGGTCGCGATGCGGGTGCTCGATTTCGACGCCGAAGGCGCGACCGTTCTTCGCGGCGAAACCGGCACGCTTGTGATCGCCAATCATCCGTCGTTGCTCGACATCGTTCTGATCATGTCGCTGATGGAGCGCACGCAGTGCGTGGTGAAAGCCGGCGCCTGGAGAAACCCATTCATGCGCGGCGCGATCAAGGCGACGAATTATATTCCAAATCTTGGCGACGCGGAGCAGGTGATCGACGGTTGCGTCGCGGCGCTGAAGTCCGGGAACAATCTCGTGATCTTTCCCGAGGGGTCGCGGACGGTTCCCGGCCAGAAAGTCCGGCTTCAGAGAGGATTCGCCAATATTGCGATCCGCGCCGGCGCGCCGATCAGGATTGTCACGGTCAGTTGCACCCCTCCCATGCTGCGCAAGGGCGAGAAATGGTATCAAAGTCCGTTGCGCAGACCGCACTATCAAGTTCGGGTCTGCGACCTTTTGGACACCGAGAGCTTCGCGCGGTCCGAAATTCCGTCGCGAGCTGCCCGGAGCCTGACCGCCCATGTGGCACGCCGATTTGAGGAGCTGACGGCCCATGGAGCAGCTTGAAGCCGAATTGAAGGAGCTTATCGTGTCCAGCCTCTTTCTCGAACATGTATCGGCTTCGGACATCGGCACCGATGAGCCTCTGTTCGGCGATGGTGGACTCGAGCTCGATTCCATCGATGCCCTGGAGATCGGCGTGGAGATTCAAAAGAAATACGGCGTCAAAATCGATCCGGAAGACGAGCATCTGCAGGAACATTTCCGCACCGTCGGGTCACTCGCCAAATTCGTCTTGAGCATGCGGTAGGAAACAGGCATGGATCGCGACGAGATATTGGCCCAAATCAGAAAATACATGGTGACGCTGTTCGATACGCCGCCCGACGCTATCGTGCTCGACGCCGATCTGGTGCAGGATCTCGACCTGGACAGCATCGACGCGGTCGATTTGGTCGTCGAATTGCAGAAATTGACCGGCCGGAAGATCAAGCCAGAGGAATTCAAGACCGTCCGTACCGTCGGCGACATTGTCGAACGAGTCTACGAATTCACCCATGCCAAGAAGGCTTGATATTTCCTCTGCTGCGTTCGCGGGCTTTTCGGTCCTCTATCCCATCATCGCGATTGCCCTGATCCATGCGGAAGGTCCGGGCGCTGCGCTCGTCGTGCTCCTCGTCGTACTTTGCGCGCGACTCGCGGTGCCGGTGTTGCAGAACGTACCGGTTTCGCTGGGATTGGCGTTGTTGCCGGTACTCGCGGCTGTCGCCGCGGTGGGCGCGTTTGATCGTCCGCTCGCTGTTCGACTCTATCCGGTTTTCATGAATGCCGCGATGCTGAGTGTATTCGCCGTGACCTTGTGGCGTCCGCCGAGCATGATCGAACGATTCGCGAGGATACTTGTCCCCGATCTTCCGCAGAGCGGCATTCGCTATACCTACAGGGTTACAATCGTTTGGATCGCCTTCTTTGCGCTCAATGGCGCCATCGCTCTGTGGTCGGCGCTGCAGCCCGGCTGGACAGCGTGGACGCTCTATAATGGTTTCTTGTCCTATGCCGCGGCGGGCGTGCTCTTCATCGGCGAATATTTCGTGCGGCGGCGCGTACTGCGGCGGCACCGGCCATGAAACGGTTGCTTCGGGCTGTTGCATCCGCTGCGCAGTCGAAAGTGCTTTTCGAGGCGAGTGACGGACCGATTACGGCCGGTCGGATTCGCAATACCGCCGCACAGATTGCGCCCCTGCTTTCCGGGGCGCGACGGGTTTATCTGCACACCGGTTCGGCGTCGTTGTTCGTAGCAGGTCTTCTGGCGGCAGCCCAAAAGAATCTCGCCGTCTATTGTCCGGCCCATCTACAACTCGAATATTTGCGCGAGATCGAAGCAGATCGGCACGTGCTGCTGACGGATCAAGGGCAATTTTCCGCGTCGATCGACTTGGTGCTTTCAAACGACGAAAGCGCCGCAACGTCGATTACCGGCGAGCTCGATCTGTTTTTCTATACCTCGGGCGTCACGGGCAAGCCGAAACTCGTCCGGAAGAACATCGAACAGCTCGACGCCGAAGCGGCCGTCCTCGAAGAGCTATGGCCGACGGGCGCCCGGCACGTCTTCGCGACCGTCTCCCATCAGCATATCTACGGCATGCTGTTTCGGATTTTCTGGCCCGTGCTTTCGGGTGGCGTTTCCTCGGACAAGCTGGCGGAATATTGGGAACAACTCGAGCTCAAGCTTTCGCCCGGTTCTACGCTGGTCACGGGTCCGGCGCACCTGACGCGAATTCCCGCGGCGGTGAATTTGGCCGATAGATCTCCCCGCCTGATCTTTTCCTCCGGTGCACCGCTGGCTCTGGCCGCTGCGCAAGCGGTGCGGGATCGTTTCGGCTCCCTGCCGATCGAAGTGCTTGGCAGCACGGAAACCGGCGGCATCGCTTGGCGACGACAGGAAAGCGAGGACGCGCTCTGGTATCCGTTTCCAGGTGTTCATACCGCGTCGGATCGAGACGGGTGTCTGATCGTGCGGTCTCCATTTGCGGACCCCGCAGAGCCCGTCTTGACCGGTGACACCTCCGAACATTTCGGCGCGCAGTTTCGTCTCAAGGGGCGCAGCGATCGCGTCGCGAAGATCAACGGCAAGCGGGTTTCGCTGGTCCGGGTCGAGGAGGAAATGCTCAGGCATCCCTTCGTCGAGAGCGCCGCCGCGGTCGATTTGCCCGAGCGCAAGGGCGCGCTGGGAGCTGTCGTGCAACTAAATGCGGCCGGGCTTGCTGCACTGGCTCAAATAGGTGCGTTCCGTCTGTCGCGAGAGATGCGCCGTGCGTTGGCCGCCCGTCTTGAGCCGTCGGAAAGACCGAAG
>JBEKLK010000026.1:0-17452 GCA_050010235.1 Rhizomicrobium sp. | reverse complement strand
CGCGATCGGCGCGCGTCCGGTCGATCTCCATCTGAAGGCGCTCGAGGCGCTGGGTGCCGCGGTCGATCTGGCCGAGGGTTATGTCATCGTCACGGCGCGTCAGGGGCTCAAAGGCGCGCGCATCGAATTCCCCATCGTCTCCGTGGGCGCCACCGAGAACACCCTGATGGCGGCGGCACTGGCGGACGGCGAGACGGAAATCGTGAATGCGGCGCGCGAACCGGAGATCGAAGACCTCGGCCATTGCCTGATCGCGATGGGCGCGAAGATCTCCGGTCTCGGCACTTCGCGTATCGTCGTCGAAGGCGTGAGATCGCTCGGCACTGCGGAGCATGCGGTGTTGCCGGATCGCATCGAGACCGGCACCTATGCGATGGCCGTGGCTATTGCCGGGGGTGAAGTCGAGCTTCTGGGCACGCGTGCGGCGTTGATCGGCGCGGTGATCCCGCTGCTCGAATCCATCGGCACGGAAATCGCCGAGACCAATCGCGGCATTGCCATTCATCGCAATGGCGTGCGCCCGACGGCAGCGGATATTTCGACCGCGCCATTTCCCGGATTTCCCACCGACCTGCAAGCCCAGTTCATGGCGCTGATGGCGACCGCCAACGGCGTTTCGCACATAAGAGAAACGATCTTCGAGAACCGCTTCATGCATGCGCCCGAACTCGCCCGCATGGGCGCCGATATCCGCGTCGAAGGCGATATGGCGATCGTCACGGGGGTGGAACGTCTCAAAGGCGCGCCCGTGATGGCGACCGATCTGCGCGCGAGTGTGGGCCTCGTGCTGGCCGGGCTTGCGGCCGAAGGCGAAACCATCGTCAACCGCGTCTATCATCTCGACCGCGGCTTCGAGCGGCTGGAAGAAAAGCTCTCCGGCGTGGGCGCCGAGATCGAACGGCAATCCACATGAATCCGCCTGCACTCACCTTGGCCGCGGCGGACGCCGAGGATATCGAGATCATTTCCGCACGCCTTCAGGATGCCGTGGGGCAGATGAAGGATCTCGTGTGGCTGCCGAAGTCGCGCCGCTTCGCCGCTCTGTTCAATCGCTTCAAATGGGAAGCGGCCGAGCGCAAGCGCGGCCGGGGTGAGAATCTGCGCGTGCGCGCGGGCCTTCATTTCGACGGCGTGCTGGCGGTCAAATCGCACCGGCTGAAGCGCGGCGATCCCGATGCCGTGCTCTCGCTTTTGGCAATCGCCTTCACGCCCAAATCCGCAGACGATCCCGCCGGCACGATCGAGCTCGTCTTTGCCGGCGGCGGCGCGATCAAGCTCGAAGTCGAATGCATCGATGCGGGCCTCACCGATGTGAGCGGCGAATGGGCGGCGCTTGGGCGCCCGGCCCACAATACCGAAGAGATGTGAGATGGTGCGCCGCCTCGACATGCGCGCACCGGATTTCGCGGCGCAATTCGAAGCGCTGCTCTCCGCCAAGCGCGAAATCGAAGAAGATGTTGCGGTCCCCGTGCGCGCGATCCTGGCCGATGTGCGAGCGCGGGGCGATGCCGCACTGATCGAGCTCACGCAACGTTTCGACCGCGCGACGGTGACGGCGGAAGCGTTGCGGTTGGCCGCCAGTGAGATTGCCGCGGCAGAAAGCCGGTGCAGCAAAGAGGCGCTGGCGGCTCTCGGCGTGGCTGCCAAACGAATCGAGAGCTACCACCGCCGACAACTACCCCAGGATGAATTCTTCGAGGATGAGACCGGCGCCGAGCTGGGCTGGCGCTGGACCCCGCTCGACAGCGTGGGCCTTTATGTGCCGGGCGGGACGGCGAGCTATCCCAGCTCGGTGCTGATGAACGCGGTGCCCGCGCGCGTGGCAGGAGTCGGACGCATCGCGATGGTGACCCCTGCAAGCGGCGGCGCGATCAATCCGCTGACCCTTGCCGCCGCGCGTCTGGCCGGCGTCCACGAAATCTATCGTGTGGGCGGCGCGCAGGCGATTGCGGCACTCGCCTACGGCACGGCGACGATCGCGCCCGTCGACAAGATTGTCGGCCCCGGCAATGCGTATGTCGCGGCGGCCAAACGCGAAGTGTTCGGCAAGGTCGGCATCGATTCGGTGGCCGGACCTTCGGAAATTCTCGTGGTGGCGGATGCGGCGAACGAACCCGACTGGATCGCGGCCGATCTCCTGAGTCAGGCCGAGCACGATTCATCGTCGCAATGCATCCTGATCACGGACAATGCCGAATTCGCGGATCGCGCAGCGGCGTCAGTCGAGCGCGCGCTCGCGCTGCTGCCGCGCAAGGAGATTGCAGGCGCAAGCTGGCGCGACTTCGGCGCCATCATTATGGTGACGAAGCTCGAAGACGCGGCCGCGTTGATCGATCGCATCGCGCCGGAGCACCTTGAGATCGCGACTGCGGATCCGAAGGCGTTGCTCGCCCGCGTGCGTCACGCGGGCGCGATCTTCCTCGGACGCCATACCCCCGAAGCCATGGGCGATTACATCGCGGGTCCCAATCATGTGCTGCCCACGTCGCGCACGGCGCGGTTCTCCTCGGGGCTTTCGGTGCTGGATTTTCTCAAACGCACCACGCTTCTTGCCTGCAAGCCGCGCACGATTGCGGCCCTCGGTCCCGATGCGATTACACTCGCGGAAGCCGAAGGGCTGGATGCCCATGCGCGTTCCATCGCGGCGCGGCTCAACGCAAGGCGCGATTCCTGACGCATGGCTGGCACTTTCCGCATCGCCGCGATCGAACTTGACGAAGGCTCGGTCGTTCGCCGTACGCGCGAGATCGAGCAGGAACGCGAGATCGCGATCTACGATCTCCTGGAGGCGAACAGCTTTGCGCCGGAAGGATCGTCCGGCGGCCCGTACAAACTCGTGCTGGGCGTTTCGGAGAACCGGCTTGTCTTCGACATCCAGCTCGAAAACGGCGAGCCGCATGGGCGGATCATGCTGTCGCTCACGCCACTCCGCCGCGTGATCAAGGATTACTTCATCGTCTGTGAAAGCTATTTCAAGGCGATCCGCAACGCGCCGCCTTCCCAGATCGAAGCGCTCGATATGGGCCGCCGCGGCCTGCACAACGAAGGCTCGACGCTCCTGCAGGCACGGCTCAAGGGCAAGATCGAAGTCGATTTCGATACCGCAAGGCGGCTGTTCACGCTGCTCTGCGTGCTGCATCTGAAGGGCTGAGCGGATGCGGGGACCCAATGGCGAGGAGCTGCCGGGCGCCGCTCTGTTCGCCTGTACCCTCAATGCGGTGCGGAGCCCCATGGCCGCGGGTCTGATGCGCCATCTGTTCGGCCGCTTCGTCTATGTGGATTCAGTGGGCGCTCGGTCGGGCGAGCTCGATCCCATGGCGGTCGAAGTGATGGACGAGATCGGCATTGAGATCGCGGGCCACAAGCCCAAGCGTTTCGAAGAGCTGGAAGACGCTTCGTTCGACCTCATCGTCACTCTCTCCCCCGAAGCCCATCACAAGGCGATGGAGCTGACCCGGGTGCAGGCGGTCGAAGTCGAATATTGGCCGACCCATGATCCAACGGCGTTCGAAGGCTCGCGCGAGCAGCGGCTGGATGCCTACCGCGCCGTGCGCGACGAATTGCAGGCCCGCATCGAGGCGCGCTTCAGCGTCCACCGCGCATCGGATTAGCCGTGTATCCGCAGGCTTGCTAGATTGGCGAGCCGGCTCGAAGGGTTGTCCAGAGGAGGGATGCATGGGCGACGCGCCTTACCTGTTTCTTGAGCGGACGACTTGGGCGGCGATTTTTTTCGGAAGTTATGTCAGCTTCTTTTTTCTCAGTTCGTTCGTATTTGGCCGCGAGGGGAATATCGCACGCGGCGACGATCGCGATCGCGGTAGCCGGGGATTGATCATCGTCCTCACCTTTGCCGGGCTCGGTATTGCCTTCGCGGGTCCGTTCCTGATGCCGTCGGCGCGCATCGATCTGCCGGCGGAGCCGCTTTTCGGCGTAGCGATGGCTTTATTCTGGACCGGTGCTCTTCTCTATTTCTGGGCCTTCCTGACGCTGGGCCGATGGTTTCGCACTGCCGTGCAGCTGCTCGAAGGGCAGCGTCTGGTCACCCGCGGCCCCTACCGGGTGCTGCGGCATCCGGCATACACGGGCGGAATACTCCTTTTCGCGGGGGTCGGGCTCGCGATCGGCAACTGGCTCTCCTTTGCCGTACTGACCCTGAGCGTCTTTCTTTCCTATGTCTGGCGCATCCACGTCGAGGAGATCGCGCTCCATGAGCGGTTCGGCGCGGAATTTGAGACACAGCGCCGGCGCACTTGGGCGGTCATACCATTCCTCTGGTAATGCGCCCGCAAGCCGCCATTTCCAGCCGTTTCCCTTGCTTTTCCGGGTTTTAAGTGCATTCTCCGCCGCCAGAAACGGACCCAGAGGAATAATGGCCAAGGAAGAACTGCTCGAGTTTCCGGGCACGGTGAGCGAGCTTCTGCCCAACGCGACGTTTCGCGTGAAGCTCGAAAACGGACATGAGATCATCGCCCATACCGCCGGCAAGATGCGCAAGAACCGCATTCGCGTGCTGACAGGCGACAAGGTGCTTGTGGAGATGACGCCCTATGACCTCACCAAGGGGCGCATTACCTATCGCTTCAAATAATCCAACGCTCGTTCTCGCGAGCGAGAGCCCGCGCCGTAAGGCGCTGTTGGCGCAGGCAGGACTCGCGCCTGCCGCGATCGCACCCCAAGCCATCGATGAAACGCCCCGCAAGGATGAGGCACCACGTCTCTATGCGCTGCGGCTGGCGTGCACGAAGGCCAAGGCCGCGCGCGCGTCCTGGCGCGGTGACGCTGCCGTCATTCTTGCCGCGGATACGGTGGTAGCCTGCGGACGGCGAATCCTGCCTAAGGCCGGAACCGACGACGACGTGCGGGCTTGCCTCAAACTGCTTTCCGGGCGGCGCCATCAGGTGCTGACGGCGGTGGCCGTGATTGCGCCCGACGGCGCGATCAAGACTCGCACGGTGCTCACCCGCGTCCAGTTCAAGCGGCTCGATGGGGGCGAAATCGATGCCTATCTCGAATCGGGCGAAGGCCTCGGCAAGGCGGGCGGCTATGCGATCCAGGGTCGCGCCGAAACATTCGTGCGGCAATTGAACGGCTCCTATTCGAATGTGGTCGGATTGCCGCTTCTGGAAACCGTACACCTTCTTAAATCGTGCGGCGTCGCAATTTCATGATAATGTTTGCGCGCTGCAATTTGTCGAATGCATTTCATGACGAAGGAAGTCCTGATCAACGCCGGGGCCGGGGAGATTCGCGTCGCCATCGTGGAAGACGGGCGGCTGCAGGAACTCTTTCTCGAGCGCACCATCGGCCTGGACGACGGAGCCTTGCGCAAGCGGGGCGGCGGGCGCAGCGGCCATAGTCTGATCGGCCACATTATATTGGGCCGCGTGCAGCGCGTGTTGCCGGGCATGCAGGCGGCTTTCGTCGATATCGGGCTGGACCGCGCGGGCTTTCTGGGCGCCCGCGAAGCGCGCTGTCTGGCCGATCTTCCCGGTTTCGACGACGAGCGCGCGCCCAAGATCAGCGATTGCGTGCACGAGGGCGAAGAGATCGTCGTGCAGGTGGTGAAGGATCCCATCGGCGAAAAAGGCGCGCGGCTTTCCGCCAATGTGACGGTCCCCGGACGGTTGCTGGTGCTGGTGCCCAACCAGGCGGGCATCGCGCTGTCGCGGCGCATCGACGACGAAGCGGAACGCGGGCGTTTGATGGCGCTCAGCGAAGCGATGATCAAGGAAGCAAACGGCGCGCTGGTGCCCGGCGCGGGATATATCCTGCGCAGCGCCGCGATCGACGCGAACCTGGCCGACCTCAAGGAAGATGCCGAGCGGCTGGCGGAAGCGTGGCGGCCGGTGATGGCGCGGCGACAGAGTGCGACCGCGCCCGCAACGCTCTATCACGATCTCGATCCCGTCGAGCGCACAATGCGCGACGAAGTGGATGCGGCGACGTCGCGCGTTCTGATCGACGATCGCGAATCCGCGGACGCGGCACGCGCCTATTGCCGCCGCGCGATGCCGGACGCGGAATCCAAAATCGAATTGTTCGCAGGCCCCGGCATGCTGTTCGATCTCTACGATCTCGAAGACGAGATCGAGCGGCTGATGAGCCCGCGCGTGCCTCTCCGTTCGGGCGGCTGGATCACCATCGAAGGCACGGAAGCGCTGACGGCCGTCGACGTGAACTCCGGCAGCTTCACCGACGCGACGGGGCTCGAGGAAACGAGCCTGAAGGTCAATCTCGAAGCGGCGGATGAAATCGGCCGCCAGCTGTGCCTGCGCGGTGTGGGCGGATTGATCGTGATCGACTTCATTCACCTGAACGAACCCGACAACATCCAGAAGGTGCTGGACGTGCTGGCGGCGAGCATGGCGCGCGACCGCACGCCGACGCAGATCTCCGGCATGTCGGAATTCGGACTCGTGGAAATCACGCGCAAGCGCATCCGCGATCCTCTCGTGAAACTGATGAGCGAATGCTGCCGGCCGTGCCAAGGTCATGGCCGCACGCGCACGCGCGACAGCGTAGCGCTGGAAGTGATCCGCCGCATCGAGCGCCAAGCGGCGGCCGCGCCCGGCAAGACCGTGCTCGTGCGCGCGGCGCCGGAGATCGTCAAATGGCTCGAGATGCACGACGAGCAAGTGCGCCCCGCACTTGCGCGCCGCGGCGCATCCCGTGTCGCGCTGGAGGCGCGCGAGGAATATAAGCGCGAAGGCTTCGATGTCGGCACCCAGGCCTGAGGACGGCGGGCGCAAATGCGCTGTTTGCGGCAAGCCGCAGGACGCGAAATTCAAGCCGTTCTGTTCCAAGCGCTGCGCGGACGTCGATCTCTCCCGCTGGCTCAAGGGCAACTACGCGATCCCTGCCGAGGAACCGCCGGAGTTCGGGGAGGGTGAAGAGGGGTAGTTTTGGTTGGTGGCGTCCGTCTGCGATGCGGCCCCCCATCCGTCCGCCTTGCGAAAGCCGCGAGGCGTCCACCTTCCCCGCAAGGGGGGAAGGCCAAGAAAAGAAAGCGCGCGCGACCCATTTTTTCTAACCTTCCCCCGCGAGCCGGGGAAGGTGCCGAGCGTAGCGAGGCGGAAGGGGGGCCGCCCGCTGGACACGGGCCGGAGGCTCTTTTACAAAGCCCGTCCTTCAAGACCCCACGGTCAGCCCAGGTAGCTCAGGGGTAGAGCAGCGGACTGAAAATCCGCGTGTCGGTGGTTCGATTCCGCCCCTGGGCACCATTTGATCGATTTCAGCGGCCCATCGCGTCGTCGTCGGTTTTGCTATGCGATCCCTATTCCAATGGCGGCCGATCATTCTCGAATTTATATGCCGGCGGGCATACATCGAACCGGAGAGAGACCGTTTGGCGCAAGAAATGCTGCCCGTCTGCAAAATGGCCCGTCGTCAACTAGAGACGTTAAAATGTTCAAATACGAACTCGCCTATGTTCTGGCCGTTCCGGTGATATCCGCCGGAATCATAGCGGCTATCTTGATGGTTGCTGCGTCGTAACCACGGACGCCGATCGGAAAGCCGCGGTGCTCGCTCTCGGCAATCGGGACCGCGTTGTGGCCTGGCGATCTCTCGATCCGCGTCGGTTTCCAATCTCTTCAATGAATTTCAAACCACCCCGATGTGCGGGCGAAACCGGCGGCCGATCAAAGCCAAGGATTCAAAGCATAATGGATTAGCAGCGTTCAGGATTCCGGTGACATCGCCATCGGCCAGGTGACGTGCTTATATTTGTACGTCTCGAAAGCACCCACGGAACGCTGCCATGCCCAAAATCCTCACCACCCACGCCGGCTCTCTCCCGCGGCCTGCCAAACTTGCGCATCAGTTCGTGGAGAAGGAGGCGGGGCGGCCCGTCGACGAGGCGGCGCTGGAGGCGGAGATCGACGCGGCCGTGGCGGAAAGCGTTCGCCGGCAGGGGGAATGCGGGCTCGATATCGTCAATGACGGCGAGCAGGGCCGGGCAGGCTTCTTCTCCACCGTCCGCTGGCGCATGACAGGCTTTGGTGGTCAGGCACAGCCGCGCAAATTCGTCGACATCTTCTCGCACCCGGATTTCCTCGAGATCATCCAGCGCGGCATGTCGAGCGAGTCCGTGAGCCTGGTGACACCGCCCCAGGCGATCGGCGCCATCTCCTATGTGAGCGCCGCGCCGGTGCGCCGCGATGCGGAACGCCTGGTCAAATGCCTGCCGACAGGCCGCAAGGGTTTCCTGACGGCGCCGTCACCCGGCATCGTCGCGGCCGCGCTTGAGAACGTGTACTACCCCGACCTCGAGTCCTATATCGCAGCCGTGGGCGAAGCGTTGGCGGTGGAATACCGCACCATCGTCGAAGCGGGGCTTGATCTGCAGATCGATGCGCCCGACCTCGCGATGGAGCGCGCGGTTCTCTTTCATGACAAGCCGCTGGCCGATTTTCTCCACTTCGTGCGCCTGGTCGTGGCCGCGATCAACAAAGCCGTCGCGCCCCTGCCGCGGGATAAAGTGCGGCTCCATGTCTGTTGGGGAAATTACGAAGGCCCGCACGAGCGCGACGTGGACCTGGCTGATATCTGGTCGGAAATCGCCCGGGCGAATGTCGGTGCTTATTTGCTGTCGATGGCCAACCCGCGCCACGCGCACGATTACCATCTTTTCGAGCAGGGCGTACTGCCCGCGCACACAAAGCTCATCGTGGGCGTCATCGACACGACGACGAACTATATCGAGCATCCGGAGGCCGTCGCCGACCGGCTGGTGCTGGCCGCGAAGGCCGTGGGCGATCCCGCGCGGATTATGGCGGGGACAGATTGCGGCTTCGAGACGTCGACGGGGACAGGCATGGTCGCGCCGTCGCTTGTCTGGCGCAAACTGACCGCGCTCAGCGAAGGCGCCGCGATCGCGACGGCGCGGTTGTTTTGAGGGGCTCCCCGCGCTATTCCGCGCTGGATTTCTCCGCCATCGGCAGCTGCATCGTTTTTGCCAAGGTCTTCAGCCAAACGTAGGACGCCTTGATGGTCCGCGTGCCGGTGACGCGATCCATCGCGCACAGCCCGAACTTGGCGGTGAAGCCCTGGTCCCATTCCCAATTGTCCACCAGCGTCCAGACGAAATAGCCGCCGATGGGAGACCCGTTCTCCATCGCGATCTTCACCGCTTCGAGATGGCGGCGCAGATAGTCGATGCGGAATTTGTCGTTCGGCATTGCGGGCGTGACGGCGCTCAGCGGATCGGAGCAGCCATTCTCGGTGATCAGAACGGGCGGATTGCCGTAATCTTCGCGCAAGCGCGTTAGCATCTCTCCCAGGCCGGACGAGTCGATTTCGCGGCCGAACGCATCGAGTTCGACACCTTTGGGCGGCAGGCCGGGGCCGATATAGCTGGGATTGGTCTTGTCGAATTTGATATAGGTCGGCGAATAATAATTGACGCCCAGAAAATCGATTGGCTGGCGCGTGATCGCCATGTCGCCGTCTTTGACGGACGGCCCCACAATCGACTGCGCGGCCCAGGGATAGTTTCCCCGGAGCAGCGGATCGAGATAGGCGCCGTTCCACAGTGCGTCGAACGCGTGGGCGGGAAGAATATTCAAAACATCCCACACCGTGCCCGCGGGCCGCGACGGGGCGAGCGCCATGGTGGTGCCGATGTGGAGGCCCGACCGGGCCGCGCGGAGTGCCTGGATCGCGAGACCCTGGCCGAGGTTCTGGTGATGCGTCACCGGCCCCAGCAATTTGGCGTCCTTGAGACCCGGTGCTTGCGTGCCCAGAAGATGACCGACGACGGTGTGGACGGCAGCCTCATTGAGGATGATGAAATTCTTCAACCGGTCGCCGAGTTGCTCGGCCACCAGCGCGCTGTAATCGGCGAGCCGCTTGGCCGTATCGCGGGATGCCCAGCCGCCTTTTTCGAACAGAGCTTGCGGCAGATCCCAATGGGACAAGGTGGCGTAAGGTTCGATACCCTTGGCAAGCAGTGCATCGACGAGGCGGCGATAATAGTCGAGCCCTTTCTGGTTCACGGCGCCCGCGCCGTCCGGCAACACGCGCGACCAGGATATGGAAAAGCGATACGCCGACAGCCCCGCGCCTTCGAGCAGCGCCACGTCGTCGAGATAGCGCCGATAACTGTCGGTCGCCACGGACGCATTGGACCCGTCCGCGATATGGGCGGGGTTGCTCGCGAACACATCCCAGATGCTGGGACTGCGCCCGTCCACATCGAGGGCGCCTTCGATCTGGAAGGCGGACGTCGCAGCGCCCCATTTGAAGCCGGGTGGAAATTTGCGCGAGGCAGGCTGCACGGACCGGCTGCTCGTAGGTCCGCATGCCGATGTCGCGGCCAATGTGGCGCCTGCCATTAGCGGCGCCAGCGCCCTGCGACTCACCTGTCCCTCGTGCCCCATGATTCCCACCCCGGTCTTATCGATCCTTGCCACGATACACGGTGCGAAACGTCCCGGCGTTCGGCTTCCGTCGCAAATCGCCGACGCGAGGATTTCGCCGGCGTGGTGTTGCACTTCAGGCACGGCCGGAGGCGTACGCGGCTGCTCTCGCCTCACAGCTAGATCGCGGTGAACGCGTTCGTCGCCGGATCGAAAACCTCTAGAATGCCGTCGCCAATGCCGAAGCGCGCACCGTTTATTTCGAGGCTGCCCGCGCGAATGCGTTCCGCGACGAAGGGATAGCTCATCAATCGTTCCATGGAGAGACGCACGGTGTTGCGCTCCAGTTCGACACCATGGTCCTTTTCGTCCGTGGATTGTTGTGCGCGGCCCACCGCAGGCGCGAGCAGATCGATCCACGACCGCAGGAAGGGGACGTCGTCTCCGATCGATTTGTCCAGCGCCGCCGCCACGCCGCTGCATTGGGCGTGGCCCAGCACCAGGATGTTGCGGACATTCAGCACCATCACCGCGAACGCAACGGCGGCCGTGGTGCCGTGATGCGCGGTGTCGATTTCGAGCGGCGGCACGATCGCGGCAATGTTGCGGATGACGAACAACTCCCCCGGGCTCGCGTTGAAGATGGTGGCGGGATCCGAGCGGGAGTCGCTGCAAGCGATCACGAGAGTTTCCGGTTTCTGGCCGTCGATGGCGAGGCGGACATATCTCTCGTGCTCGATTCGCCAGCGGCCGTCGCGAAAGGCGCGATAGCCGGCAATCAGCCGTTGCATGCTGCTGCTCTGGTGCAAGGGTCCGTCTCCAAGGCTATTGCGTTTAGCCGCGACTCGCATCGCGGGGCCTCATGTTGCACCGCGTTTCGCCCTGGAGCGAACTAAGGGTCCTGCGGCGACAATTCCTTGCCCTGGCCGCGCGGCACGTTCCGAATCTTGAGGGTGGCGACAACGCCGGCGACGTCGTCCTTGAGCGATTGTTCGACAACGTCTGCAGGACAGGACAGATCGGGCGAGCGTTCGTCGCCCGCGGCGATGAATATGGTCGTTCCGAACGAGACGGATTTCATGCAGGACGTCGATGCAGGCAGCTTCGACAGAGGGGATGCCGCCTTGACGTCATGCTCGATCCGGCTGAGCAAGTCCGGCGGTAGCGACGCCTGGCCCGGACCGTCGCCGGTTTCAAATGAGGCCTGACCGTCCGGCGAGACCCGAACGCGGTAGCCGATGGCGTTGGTTGAGCCGGTATTGGTGATCACGACGGCCGCCGGCGTCGACGTTTGCATCCCTGCGCAACCACCCAGCGGCGCAAGCACGCCGAGCGCTGCGAAACGGAACATCCGCCGGAACTCCATTGGCACTCCTGACGCCGCATCGCCGATGACCTTTACATCGTAAGGTCCGGTCAAGCCGTGTGCAACGGTGGCCCGCCCGTGGCCGGTATTGTTGAGATTGCCAAACTGGACCAGGATTCTTCTGTCGCGCGACCTCGCAGTCGTGCCTTGGTCGAACGGGTGACGATAATGCGGGTCCCGGAGCGCGCGATGATCACCCGAAAAGGGCGCGCCCAGACAATCCGGGCGCTCTTGCCCAAGCCAACGATCGACGCGGTTGCTATTTCTTCCCGTTCAGGAGGCGACCATGCCGTTCAAGCTTCTGCGCCATCGTCCCGCGCCGTTTGCTCTATGCATCGGCTTGTTCGCCGGTTTGATCGCGCCCGCTGCCTGCGCACAGAACGCCCGGAACGAAGAGGCGCCTACCGGGATCGCGGAGCCCAGCAGTGCCGCCAGCTTTCCGGACATGGCCCTGATCCACTACGCCGAGGCGTCGGGACGCGGTTCGTTCGAGAACATGTCGTCCTTGACCGCCACAGTTACGCTGCGCGCGGTCAATACCGGCACTTCGACGACCGGCCCAGCCTTTGTCTCCGTCATCGATGCCCACTCGCTGATGAAACAAACGACGCCGGCGCAGACGATCGATGCGCTCCGGCCCGGTGAATCCTCGGGTCCGATCACGATTCAACTTGCCGCGACCATGCCGCCGGCGAAATCCCAGAACGGCCAAACACCCCAAGTCGCGGACTGGAAAAGTGCTTACGATAGGCTTTGCGGCGTCGATCTGCTGGCCGTCATGGTGTCGGCCAATCCTCACTCGGCGTCTCCGGCGTCGGATCGCAAGCAGGAATATCTGTATCTCGGATACGGCAATTCGAGACCGTGGGACGAAGGTCACCCCGTGCCGATGGCCAACATCTGCGACGACACGCAATGCGTCTCCATCCATCACGTCGCCAGAAGCATTTACAAGCTGATCGGCTGCAAGGTCGTGGGTTATTCGTTCTTTGTCGGTGACGGCCTGGATCCCGCACGCGGCATCTTCGGCGGATTCGGCGAAGCGCGCACGAGTCTCACCCCGCCGGAAACCTGGTTCGCGCCCGACACCAAGATGCAGATCGCCAGTTCCAGCAAAGTGCTGACCGCGCTTGCGGGCATTCGCGTGCTCGGCTCCCGCCTGGATGTCCCCGCTTACGCCTATTTTCCCTGGGACTGGAGAATGCCGCCCACCAGCATCGTGAAGAACATTACCTTCAGACAGTTTTTGTCCCAAACGAGCGGTGTGCAACAATATTCCGCGGGCTCGTTCAGTTCGAGCGCCGAAGTGCTCGAGAGATTCTTTACGCAGGAATTGCCCAATCCCGACGCGCCGAAAACTTGCCCGGGATATCATGCCAATACCAATGTCATCCCAAACCCGATCGTGTCGGACCACACGCCGTGCTACTCCAACGCGAATTTCGCCATCATGCGCCTTGCGCTTCCCCGCGCCGCCGGCGCAAGGACGGACGATCCCACCGAACTCGCGCAGGAATATGTCCGGTTGGTGCAGGACAACGTGTTTGCGCCGGTGGGCGTGAACAATGTCGGTTGCAGGCCACCGGCGAACCCCCGCTCCGTGGCGCTGCTTTATCAATATCCGGGCGACAGGGTCTCGCATGATTGGGGAGACACGACGCTCGCGTGCGGCGATTGGGGTTGGTATGTATCGGTCGAAGACTACGCGAAAGTGTTGCTTAGCCTGAATTCAGGAGATCATCGCATCCTCACGGATTGCCAGTTCTTCGACATGGAAACCAATCCGACAAGTCATCCGGTGGGCTGGGATGTCAAAGCCGACGGCCCTACGCGGCGCTGGCTCGAGAAGAACGGCGAGCAAATCCATGGTAGCGCTATCCAGACGACATCCGTGGGCATTTACGGCGGCCGCAGCGGTTGCCCGAGCAACGGCACATCGCCGGTGAGCGGCGTTGCTGGCGTACTGTTCGTGAACTCAGACATCGCTGGCGCAACAAATGCCGGCGCCTGGACGGTACTCACCCGGGCATTCAGAAGTGCGGTCACTCCCAGGTCGTAGTGCACGACTCGGACCGCCAAGGGCGCTCCCGCACAATCGTGGCGCTTCCGCCCAGCCGTCAGGCGGCGGATATAACGGTCCGTAGACCGGTAGCGAGCCGGCCGGCGTGGGCGCGTCAATGGCGGCCGGTTGCATGCCTCGGGCGCTAGCCGGAGCCGCGACAGCCGCGAATATCCGATGGCGCCGCTCCGTAGCGGCGGCGGAACGCGTGGTTAAAGTGCGAAATGTCGCCGAAGCCGCAGTCGAATGCGATATCGCTGATGCCGCGATGTTGCGATTGGGGGTCCGTCAGGAGGTCGTGCACGCGTGCGAGGCGCGCGTCCAGCGTGAAGCCCGAATACGTCGTCCCCTCGCTCTCCAAAAGTTTCTGCACGTAGCGCGGCGTAACGCCGAGACGCGCGGCGACGGCGCCCACCGTCAGATCGCGGCGTTCCAGGTTTTTCAGAATGTAGCTCTTGACAGCACGCAGTCGCGCCGCACGTACGCTTCTCGATTCCACATTGGCGAAGTTATCTTTCGTGGGGTTCAGCACGAGCGCGGCAAGGTCGTGGATGTGAGTCACGATGAGTCGGCGAAGTTCCGGCGTGGCAAGCGCCTGGTTGTCGTCGAGTACGCGGATATAGCTCATCAGCAGGCGCAATGCGGCGGTGTCGCGGGGAATGAGCTGGGCGGTACGGTCGTGCAGATGCGGAACGAGCGCCGCAAGGTTTTCGCGCGGCAATCGCACGCATAGCAATCGGCCCAGTGCAGGACGGTTGTATGTGCCCGGATCGGGGCATGCCGTGAGACAGGCGTCGCCTTCGCCCAAAACGACTTCGCGCCCGTTCTGCGTTGCGACGAAATTGCCGTCGAGATTCATCATGACGATGAAATCGTCGTTGTCGGCAGCGATCATTTCGCTCGTGCGCCGGTTGATCGATGCGTCGATGGAACCCCATGCGAATCGGAGACCCGGCAGTGCACGCAATTGAACATCGGCGCGAAACGGCTGATCGCCGAGGGGCTGAACGTCTACCTGCAGCAATTTTCGCGATACGAGATCGCGCCACGCGTCAAGTCTTGCGCGTTTCGGCGTGTGTTCGCTCGACCAGTGCCACAGAGAATAATCTGATGGCGGCGCATCCATTCCGGGTTCGACCTTCCGCGACCTCGACGCGACCGAGTCTTACGCTTGCTCGCGGCAAACGAAAAGCCGATGCGCGAGGATTGGTCAATATTCGCTTTGCCCGGCGAAATTCATTCGCATAGTCCGGCCGACCGAAGCCTGGCGCACCGCGCAATACCCTTTCATCGGGGCGGCCGGGCCGGCAACCGGGTATTGTTGCGCACATCCAATGGGGTAGCGCCGAAGCGGCGGCGAAAGAATCGATAAAATGTCGACATGTCGCTAAAGCCGCATTCCAGGGCAAGGACGGTCACCGTTGTTGCGTTCCATTGCGGATCGCGCAGCCGGTCGAATACGCGCTCCAGTCGCTTGGCCATGACGAATTCCGAAAAACTCGTTTGTTCCTGGGCAAATAAACGCTGAACCGACCGCGGCGTCAGACCGTTACGCTCTGCGATATGGCCCAGGGAAAGGCGCGGGTTATGGAGATTGCGGGAGATATCCTGCTTGACCCGATGAAGCATGGCGGCGCGCAGACCCCTCCGAGTTGCTTCGACCCTTACGCCAAACGCCGAGCGCAGCGTTAACGCCACCAGCTCGAACACGTGAGATACGGCAGCCCGCTGCAGCGATATATCGGCAGAGGGGTCCATCCGGTTTACCGCCGTCGCGTATTCGTCGAGAAGGAGCAGGGCAGGATTGCTTGCATCGACCGGGCGGGCCACCAGTTCGTCGAGTTGAGGCACAAGTTCCGAAAGAGTCGGTCGCGGCAAACGCAATCCGATGCCGCCTCCGAGCACAGGGCGTGCGTAACATCCGGTCTCTCCCATGGACTGCAGCATTGCTTCCCCGGGACGGATTGTCTGCTCTTGGCCCCGATAGGAAATCAGATACTCGCCATGGAAATTGAGATTGAAGGCAAAATCCGCCTTTCCATCGGCCAACGTTTCACGCGTGCGCCGTTCCTGTGTGCCGCATAGCATCACGCCCCCGATGGTCAAACCCGGCAACTCGCGCGCATTCATGTCGACAAAGAACGGCACATCCGGGAGCGGATCGGAGTCCATTCCGAGATATTGCCGGGCCACCACTTCACGCCAAAAACCCCGTCGGTCGCGCTCGGGCACCGAGTCCGAAGAAAAACGGTAGATACCGGGAAATTGTTTGACCACGTCGAACTCAATGCTCCTGCGTCGCGGTTTTCGATCGCCGCGAGCTCGTTTGAAGTCCGCGCTTTTGTCGCGATCTCACATGCATTTGTCGCGATCTCCCACGCCGCGCTGAAGGACGCGCGCTACGTTCGCAACCAAGGCTAGAAGGGCCGTTTGCCTGCTTCTTGGCCGAGAACGAACGACTTGGCGAAAAGCGAACGTCGCCACGGCATGGCTTCGCGCTGGAAAGCAGCCGACGGCGATGACGATTTTCGCGAGCTCAGAGGAACACGACATGCAATCGACGAAGTTACTCTTGCGCGGCAGCGCGAGCATGCTGGCGCTGGCGATCGCCACGCCGTTCCTCGCAAGTTCGGCTCTTGCAAACCCCTCGGGCGGGACGGTGACAAACGGTTCCGCTTCGATTGCAAATCCGTCGTCGAATGCGACCGACGTTCAGCAGACGAGCGAGGGGGTGGTTATCGACTGGTCGAGTTTCAATGTGGGGAAGGGACAGACCACGACCTTCATCCAGCCGAACGCCCAGGCGATCGCGGTCAACCGAATCGGCAGCAACAACGCATCGCAGATCTTGGGGACCCTGGACGCGAATGGCCGCATCGTTCTCATCAACGGCAATGGCATTCTGTTCGGCAAGGGATCGCAGGTGGATGTCGGTGGACTGCTCGCGACAACAAGCAACGCCAGCGACGCGGACATTCTTTCCGGCAAAGCGAATTTCACGAATTCCGGCAATGCGAACGCGCAGATCGTCAATCGCGGTACGATCACCGCGTCTCCGGGAGGCTTTGTCGCGCTGGTGGCGCCTTCTGTGACGAACACCGGAACGGTGCAAGCCAAACTCGGCAACGTGACCTTGGGCGGAGCGAACAATTATACGCTCGATTTCAATGGTGACGGCCTCGTTTCGTTTGCGACGCCGGCAGCCGGTCATGGCCAGGTTGCGAATAGGGGACTCCTTTCGGGCGCTTCCGTCACCATGGATGCGCGCTCGGCCGAAGGCGCCGCCGTGGGTGTCGTAAACGCGGGCGGAACAATCGTCGCGCAAGGCGCGAGCCAACAGGGTGGCACGATCGTGCTCGATGGCGGGGACGGCGGACGCATCAATGTCTCGGGCTCCCTCAACGCGTCCGGCGCAAGTGGCGGCGGGTCGATCGCGGTCGGATATTCCGGAGATTCGCTGGCCGGCAATGTCGCAATCGAGAAGGGTGCCGTGCTCTCGGTCGACGCGACGCAATCGGGCAATGGCGGCAGCGTGAAAATCGATTCGCAGAACGACACCGAATTCAATGGCCTCATTTCCGCAAAGGGCGCCGGCGCAGCGGGAACAGGCGGCAATGTCGAATTGTCGACCAAAGGCGTACTGCAATTCACGGGCTTCGCAGATACCTC
>JBEKLK010000025.1:0-17480 GCA_050010235.1 Rhizomicrobium sp. | reverse complement strand
GATCTGAAGACCTTGACCATCACGGTGCACATTACCGGCCGCGACAAGCCGAACGTGATGGTGTTCGAGCGAAAGTAGCCGGACGAAGTGTTGGACAGGCAGGCCAATCGCGCCGCCGCGACCATCTCCGCGCGCTGCGCTTCGGTGGACGCGTCGGAGGGAAGCCTGATTAGCGTTACGGTGGGGTTCAAATCCTGCTAAGCGCGGTACGCGCGAAGCAGCATGGCGGATCGTCAAGGAGCGACTGCGGCCTTGGGCTACCACAATCTTCGCTTTGCAAATGCGTGTCCCGAACCCTGCTTCAAGTAAGCCTCAAACCGCTCGGCCTTTATCCTGTCGGAAAATGCGACGTAGGTTTTCAGTTCCCACGGTCTGAACTTGGATGTGTGAGGAGACTTTCCAGCATTGTGTTCTTTGAGCCGTTGCTTCAGGTCATCTGAAAGCCCGACGTACTTCTCGGCAGGCGATGAAATGCTTTGGATGAGGTAGACGTAATGCACCGGACACAGCCCTCCTTCGCCAAGGCTTCGGAGGGCATCCTGCTTCGCGTCATGGTGGGGTGCAAATCCTGCGAAGCGCGGTACGCGCGAAGCAGGATGGCGGACAGGGAGGGATTCGAACCCTCGAACGGCTTTCACCGTTACACACTTTCCAGGCGTGCGCCTTCAACCACTCGGCCACCTGTCCACGCGCCGGGCGGGCGCCCGGAAAGGGGCGGGACTATAGCGGCTTGCGCCCCTGCGGCAAGTCGCGAAACCCCCGCTTCGCGGTTGCCCGATTCGTGCGCCTCACGGGATCAGCAAGACGCGTCCCACGGCCTTGCGGCTTTCGATATAGGCGTGCGCCTCAGCCGCCTCGGCCAGGCTGAAGGTGCGGTCGATCATCACCTTCAACGCGCCGGCCGCAGCTTCGTCGACCATGCGCTGGATCATATCGTGGACGCGGTCCGTTCCGATCTCCGCACCCAGGAACACGCCGCTCAGCGAACGGTTTCCGCCCATCAACGAGGACACATCCACGGTCATCGCCTCGCGCCCCGCCGCTCCCACCATCGAGACGCGGCCGCGATAGGCGAGCGACAGAATGCTGCCCTGCAGAGTTGTGCCGCCCACGGAATCGACGACGAGGTTGACGCCTTTGTTGTCGGTCAGGCGCATGACGCTTTTGACCACGTCCTCGTTCGCATAATTGATGCCGTGATCGAGGCCCAGCGGCTTCAGGCGTTCGAGCCGCGCGTCGCTGGAGGCCGTTGCGAGCACGCGCGCGCCCGCTCGCTTGGCAAGCTGAATGGCGGCCACGCCGACGCCGCTTGCACCCGCCTGCACCAGAACGGTCTCGCCCGCCTTCAGCCGGCCGAATTCGAACAGGCAATCATGCGCAGTTCCGAACGGCACCGGAATCGCGGCCGCGATCTTGATGTCGCAACCGGCGGGCACCGGCCACGCATTGCGGGCCGGCACCGCGCGCAACGCGGCATGCGAACCGTCGGCGTTGACGGTCGTCACCTTCTGGCCGACTTTCAGATGCGTTACCTCGGAACCGACCTCGACGATTTCGCCGGCGGCCTGATAGCCGACGATGTGCGGCCGCGCGGTCATCGCGCCGCGCAGGCGGTTCAGCGTATCTCCCCCTTCGATGCTCACCGCTTCCACGCGGATGACGACGCCTTTGGGATAACACACGGGATCGGCAACATCCTCATATTTGAGAACGCGGGGCGGTCCGTTTTCGTAATAGACGGCGGCTTTCATGCGCGTATTCCTTCTAGGGTTCGGTTTCGATGGTGTCGGCTGCGGCGCTCGCTTTCAGCGCGGCGCGCACGAGAATTCGATAGGCACGATCCGCGAACGAACGCGGCTTGGCAAGGCCGATCCGCGCCAGGCATTCACGATTTTGCGCATCTGCGGACGCAAACAGACCGCGCAGCGCGAGCCGGGTGACGCCGCCGGCCGAGGCGGATTCCCTCTCGAGAATTTCCAGCGCGGGGATCAGGCGTTGCTCGACGTCCGTAAAGTCCGTGCCGAATGGAAATGGCGGCAACAGCCCGCGGGCGCGCAGCGGACCGAGCGCGCGCGCAATCCTGTCCGGCGTGTTGTTGCGATGGGCGGCCGGTATCTCGAAATCGGCAGGGATTTTGCGCGCATCTTTTGCAGCCCGCAGCAATTCGGGCTGGTAGCGCGAATCCGCGATTCCAAGCATGGCCGCGATCACCTCCCGGTCCGGCTTGCCGCGCAGATCGGCCACGCCATATTCCGTCACCACGATATCACGGTAATGACGCGGAACGGTTTCATGGCCATAGCTCCAGCGGATATTGGAAGCGCTGCGGCCGCCCGCCTCGCGCACCGATCTGAGCGTGATGATGGAGCGTGCGCCTTCCAGCGCGAAGGCCTGCGATACGAAATTGAATTGCCCGCCCACGCCGCTCACCACGCGTCCGTCTTCGAGCCCGTCGGAGACGAGCGCGCCCAGCAGGGTCGCCATCATCGTGCTGTTGACGAAACGCGCCTTGACCCGCGCGGCGCGCTTCCTGTCTTCGTCGCCATAGAGCTCGTTGGTGAAGGACACCGCCGTCATCTGCAGCTTCGCGAGATCGGCCTCCGGCATGTCGCGGAGCGCGCGATAGAAGGATTTGGGGCCTAAGAAAAACGCCGCATGCAGCAGCGCGCCGTCCACTTCGCGCTTCAGGACGCCCGCTTTGATCAGTTGCAGGAAACCGTCCACGAACATCTCGCTGGTGCCGTAAAGACCGGTCACGAACGGCGCATCTTCGTGGAACGGCTGCAACGCCGCATCCGGCGAAAGCCGCGTGACCGCTTCGCGAAACAGCGCGTTCTGCGTCTGGCGCAGGATGAGCCCCTGCACCGAGGCATCGCCTTCCTCGCCGATTCCAATCTGCAACGTGCCGCCATCGGGGATCAGCCGCGCCACATGCAGACCGGTTGCATATTCCGGCAACCCGATGGGCTCTTGCGGCGGCGCGAACAGCACATGATCGGTCGCCGGGCTGTCGAGGATGGCGTGAAATTCATCCCTCGGCAGGTTGCCCGCACCCGGCATAAACGGCAGTTCCGAATTGACCTGCCCCACCAGAACGAATTTCGCGGCACCTTCGGCGCGCGCCTTCAAGAGATCCAGCGTCATGTCGGTGTTGCAGCTCAGCGCATAACGCGCGACCCCGGCGCGTTCGCGTTTGGCGACCAATTGCCCGATCACGTTGACGCCCCGCGCGATCACGGTGCGCGCGGCATGCGTGTAGTTCGCCGAAATATAATTCTGCTGCGCGTTGGCGACGTTGAGCCAGCGGCCGGCCAGAAAGAAGAATTCGTTGACGTCAACGTTTGGCGGCAAGGTTCCGTCGCGAAGCCCGCGCACATAGGCGAGCGCCGGATAGTCCGCGAACAGCCGCTCGATGACGGGCTCCAGGAACCGGCGCTCCAGCACGTTCGCGTAGTGCGGCTTCTCCAAAGAAAGCGCCGTGAAGATCTTCAGCCGGATCGACCGGTCCGCTGCCGCGCGTGCATAAAGCGCGTTGACGATGTGGTTCGCCTTGCCGAGCCCGAGAGGCAAGGCGAGCACGATGTCCCTGCCCACATCTGCCACGATCGCGTCCGCAATCGCATTTGGATCCGTGAATTGTTTTGGTGTCACGGAACCCGCGCGAGAAAGGCGGCCAGCGCGTTGCGCGCCTCGGGCTCTTCCAGTGTCGGCGCATGGCCGACACGCGGCACTTCCGCCGTTTCGAGATCCGGTTTGAGCGCGCGCATCGCCGCGAGACCTTCTTCGGACAATACGTCGCTCAGTGCGCCGCGAATGACGAGCACGGGCACTTTTGCCAGCGCCTCGAAAAACGGAACGAGCGACGGCGCGGGAACCGCCTGCGGCCGCGTGAACAGTTTGGAGATCGCGGGGTCATAGGCGAAGGCGACGCTGCCGTCAGGAAGCTGTTGCGCCACACGACGGGCGAAAATCTGCCAGAACGCATCGTCCGCATCCGGAAACGCAATGCCTTGCGAGGCCTTCACCAACGCGGTCATCTCGGCCCAGGACGCCACCGGCCCCGACTTGCCGACATAGCCTGCGATGCGCGCAAGCCCCGCCGGATTCAATTCCGGGCCGGCATCGTTGAGCACGGCCGCGGCCACCCGCGCGGGCGCCTGCGCCGCGGCAAGCATCGTGATGAGCGCGCCCATCGAAGTCCCGATGAAAACCGCGCGCTCGATTGCCAGCGCATCGAGCGTATCGACGACATCCTGCACATAGATGTCGGGCCGGTAGTGGCTGGGATCGGGATCGCGGTCCGACCAGCCGCGCCCGCGCACGTCGAGCGCCAGCACGCGCCGCCCGAGAGAGGCGAGGCGCGGCGCGACACCCTCGAAGTCGGCCGAATTGCGGGTGAGCCCGTGAAGGCACAGAACCGGCACGCCGGCGGCTTCGCCCGTCGGCGGGTAATCCCGCAGAAACAGGTTGAGTCCGTCGCGGGTCGGGATCGGTCGCTGGGTATAGGGCATGAGGTTCGCGGGGGTGCTCCTGGGCCGCGCATATTGGCGGGTCGGGCGAAATCATGCCAGATGAACCGGCGAACATCGGACGCCTCGACATGCAAAAATATGCCTTCCTTGCCGCTCTGCTGCGCCCTCTCGGCGCATCGCTGGCGCTTGTGCTGCTGCCGGCTCTCGCTCTGGGCCAGCCTGCCCCGGCCCAGCCCCCGAAGACCGTCATCTATCGCGGCGCGGATTTGATCGACGGCACGGGCGCGCCGTTGCAACACGGTATGGCGATCGTCACGCAAGGCGAACGGATCGTCGCCGTCGTCCCCGTTGCGCAAACCTCAACCTACAAGGCAGCCTCCATCGTCGACATGCACGGGCAAACTGTCATTCCCGGCCTGATCGACTCCCATGTGCATCTGGCAACGGCGCCCAACCGCCGCTTTGCGGAAGCGCTCCTGCGTCGCGATGTCTATAGCGGTATCACGGCGGTGCGCGACATGGCGGGAGACACCCGCGCGCTGGGCGAATATTCGCGCGCCGCACTCATGGACGAAATGCCCTCCCCGGACATCTACTACGCGGCGCTGATGGCAGGACCGCAATTCTTCAAGGACCCGCGCACGGCGGCCGCCACGCAGGGACATACCCCGGGACAAGTCCCGTGGATGCGCGCGATCACCGATCAAACCGACATGCCCATCGCCATCGCCGAAGCGCATGGCACGGGCGCGACCGCGATCAAGGTCTATGCCGATCTGCCGGCCACACTGATCGATCGCATTGTCGCGGAAGCGCATCGGCAAGGCATGCTGGTGTGGGCGCACGCGGCGGTATTTCCCGCGTCACCCGCCCAGGTCATCGATTCCGGCGCCAATGTGGTGAGCCATGCCTGCATGCTCGCCTATCAGGCTTCGGCCGCCATGCCGCCGGAATATCACAATCGCGCACCCGTCGACGAAGACAAATTCAAAGGCGACAACGCGGCCGTCGATGCGCTGTTCGCAGACATGAAACACCGCGGCACGATTCTCGACGCAACCCTCTATGTGTACCAATCGATGTGGCGCGAATCCCACGGCAAGACCCGTCCCTATTGCTCGTTGGCGCTGGCGGAAAAAATCGCGGGCGATGCGCATCGCGCGGGCGTAATGATTTCGGCGGGCACGGACGATCCGGGAGCGTGGGACGCGCCTTATCCCTCGCTCGACGACGAACTCGAACTTCTGGTGCGGCAGGCGGGATTTTCGCCGCTTGAGGCGATCGTCGCCTCGGCGCATGTGGGCGCGATGACGATCGGCCAGGCGCACGACATGGGTACGATCGCGCCGGGCAAGTTCGCCAATCTCGTGTTCCTGGCAAAGAACCCGCTGGACGATATCGCCAATATAAGGTCGGTGACCTTGACGGTGAAGCGCGGCGTTGCCTATCGCCGAACGGATTATCGCCCCATCACGAAGGACGAAGCAAACGGCGAGATGTGAGATTGTATCGCAAAGTGAGCACGCGGAGACGCGGAGCAAAGCCGGAGCGCGGGCTTCCAGCCCGCTTTTTTTCAAAGCCATTGCGCGCAGGATGCGCGCGCTCCAAAAAGGATTATTCCCCGCGTCCTCCGCGGCTCCGCGTGAATAATTTTCCGACGAACTTCCGGAGCGGGAGGCGAGATGCGATCAGAAATAGATGCGGGCCGAAAGCTGCGCCAGGTTTTCCAGCTCGCTGGGATTGAGACCCTCGAGCGCGCGTTCGGAGCGCGTCGAATCGAGTGAAATCAATTCCGCGGTGATGCGCAGCCAGTCCTTCGGCAACCAGCTCGCGGCCGCGGTGAACGCGTGGCCGTGTTCGCCGAAATATCCCACCGTATCGAATGTTTCGGCGCGCGCCGCAAGCCGCCAATCGCCCTTCTCCCAGCCGAGCAAGGCATAGGCGGAATCAAAATCCGTGACGCTGGAAAATCCCGGAGCCGGCGTGATGACGGTTTGTCCCGTCACACCCTGCGCAAGTACCGTAAAATCGCCGAATTTCTTCGACAGGCCCGCATCCCAGAAGCTGGTATGCCATGCAAAATAATCTTCCGAATGCGCCGATGAGTTGGCGTCATTGTCGTAGCGGAAAATCTCCGCGTGCCATTGGTCCGTGTCGTCCCACGACGCACCGGCATACCAGCCCGGCCGATTGTCGAACTCCTTGAAGATGGGCGTAACGTCGGGCGGCGTGCCGCCGAGAAGCGTGACGGTTTCGTCGGGCTCGCGCAATTTGTCGAACAATCCCGTCGGCCGGTCGTCCATCGCCCAGCCGCGATCGGCGATCATGACGCCTGCCGGATCGTTCCAGCCATAGACGGCGCCGATCAATGACATGGTGCCGTCGCCTTCGCGCCATTCCACCTTGGCCTCGGTGCCGATCGTGCGCAATTCGTCGCCGAACCAGGAATTGATCGCGGACGGCGTGAGCGTCCAATAACTCGTCCAGCCGAGTTCGTTGTTCTCGAGAGAGAACGGCGCAAAGAACGCGCCCGCCTTCACCGACCAGCGCCAATGCGATGTCGAAACGGGCCGGTAGCGCAGATAGGCTTCCAGGGGAGCCACAAAGTGCTGCTCGTCCGGCGCGACGCGGACGACCGCGACGGCCATGAGTTCGGGCGTAAACAGGACAGTGCCCTGCCCCACCGCACCGGCAAACTGGAAGTTCGAATCGCCGCGGCCATAGCGCAACTTGCCCTCCCCGCCATCGAGCCAGGCGCGCTGATCGCCGGGAAGCACGAGCCGGAAATCGCCATAACCCTCGAATTCGAAATCCACGGCATAAGCCGGAGTGGCCCCGAACAGCAGCAGGAGGACGGGTATCAGTTTGCGCATCGTCTATGCGGCCTCGGAAATTGCGCCGGCCTGCACCGGCAAAGCGATCGTCACTGTCGTTCCGACGCCAAGCACACTTTCGAGCGTCAGCGAGCCGCCATGCAGTTCGATCACCACCTTGGCAAAGGGCAGACCGAGGCCCGCGCCCTGATGCTGGCCGTCCAGCGCGGAACGCAGACGGTGGAAGGGCCGCATCACGACGGACAGCGCGTCCGCCTCGATGCCGACTCCTGTGTCTTCGATCCGGATATTCAGTCGGCCGTTTTCGATATGGCCTTTGACGCTCACGGCTCCCCCCGGCGGCGTGAACTTGATCGCGTTGTGAATCAGATTTGAGAACGCCTGGCGCAATTTCACGGCGTCGGCGTCGATCTGCGGCCATTGCTGGAGATTGCGGGGCAGCGTGAGATGCACGCGCTGCTTTTCGGCATAGGACAGAAGAACGCCTGCGGCTTCTTCCAGGATCGTGCCGGGGCCGACAGGCCGGCGCGCGATGGCGAGGCGATGCGCCTCCGCTTCGGCGAGATCGAACATGCTTTCGAGCTGATGGAGCAGATGCTCGCCGCTGCCATGGATGTCGCGCGCATATTCTAGATAGCGCGGCACGCCGATGGGGCCCAGTACCTGCTGCTCCAGCATTTCGCTGAAGCCCACGATGGCGTTGAGCGGCGTGCGCAATTCGTGACTCATATTGGCGAGGAACTGGGATTTGGCTTCGTTGGCGCGCACAGCCTCGCCGCGCGCCATTTCGGTCGCCTCGATGGCGTTTCGCAGCGCATTTTCGCGTTCGGCGATGGAGCCCGTCATGTTGATGAGCGCGTCGGTGAGATGACCCACTTCGTCGCGCTGGGGGATGCGCGCCGGTGGCGTGTAGTCGCCGGCCGCGATGCGCCGCGCGGTGGCTGCCAACGCCTCCAGCGGACGCGACACGCGGCGCACGATGAGGGCCGCACCAACCAGCGCCACGAGAAGTGCCAGACCCAGCACCATCAGCATCGGCACGATGACGCCGCGATAGGCCGCGAGCGCCTGGTTGAGCGGATAGTTGAGCACGGCGACCACGGGCTTGCTGCCGGCGGCGGTGACAAGCGGAGCCGTGACGGTCAGGTAATCGTATCCGCCCTGGGTGGTGACGGCGGCCGTCTTGCCGCGCGCGCCGGCAAAGGCGGAGAGTTGCGCGCCTTTCGGCTGATTGTTCGTGTGGGCAGCCATGACCCAATGATTTCCGGCCTCGACGGTCGCCAGCGCGATCGAATGCGGCGCCGACGAAATCGCGCGGAATTTTTCCAGGAGCGCGTCGTCGACGGGAATCCACGCCGCGATATAGGCGATGGGAACGGGCGCGCGTACCGGCACGACCACGATCCAGAAAATCCGCCCGCCCAGCGTGGCGAGCGCGGTGCCTTCGTCGGACGCGGGAGACAGAAGATCGGCGAAAGGAAACCGGACATCGGCGCGATCCGGCGCGGCCGTATCGACGGAAATGTTTCCGTCGAGGCCCACCAGCATCATGCGCGTGGCGCCGATCCGGTTGCCGTGATTGTGCATGGCGGACAGTTCCGTGCCGCGATCGCTGCGCGCAATGGCCGATCGCAAGGCATAATCGAGCGACAAGACTTCCACGCCGTCGGTCACGCGCTCGGACAGGAAGTCGAGCTGGCGCTGGAACACGCCCATCGCCTGGGTCAGTTCGCTTTTGCCCCGCTCGATGAGGTCGTGACGCAGATAGGCATAGGCGAACAGCGCGGTGCTCGCCTGGACGGCAATCAGCGTCACGATCAGGAACAGTGCGAGGCGGTTGCGGAAGCTCATGACCCCCGCCTCAATAGCTCTGCATATGCATGTGCTTCTTGCCGGGCATGTCGCCGGCCAGAAGGGGGATGGCAATCGTCAGTTTGGCGCCGCTCGCGGCGACATCGACAGTTTGCGGCGGCGGCGCACGGCCCGGCACGGATTGCGGATCCCAGATGGTCGCGCGATAGGCGCCCGGCGGCGCGTCGATGCGCGCATGTCCGCCGGCATCCGTGAGCGCGACCCATGGTGTCGCCGCCACATAGACATAGGTGATCATCTGGTCGTGGATATTGCAGCCGATCGCCGCCACACCCGGTTGATCGAAAACCACCGGAACGGAGCGCTGGCCTTCGTCGATCTCGAATTCGAACTGCTTGATGGACGAGAACGAATAGACCTGATGCATGGTCGTATCGTTGTTCGTGAAGACGACATGGCCGCCTTTGCGAATGACGGTGACCAGCGGCATGAACATCTCGTCGCGCTGATCGATAATCCCTTCCGCGGAGACGTGAGTCGGCGGCAATTGCGCGGCAGGATCGACAGGAGAAAGTTCGACCACGGCGCTTTCCGCGGGCCTGCCGTCGGTCCCGACAACGCTCAGTTCCACCGTCGCGCCAAGCGCGGGGCTGCAAGCGAGCACGGCCGCAACGACGGCGGCAGGGAAAATTGGGCGGTCCATAGCGGAAAGCTAGGGGAAATTGGTTACCACCCCATTTGTGTTGGGTAAATAAAGTCTCAATTGCCGATCACGAACACCGGACTTTCTCTCGCCGCCCAATGCCGAATCGCCCGGCGCCGGACCGACAATCCCGGCGCCCTTGCGGCTATGACCCCTCCTCCGCTAGCACTTTGGGCGGGGAGAAACCGCACATGACGGACATCACGGCAAGTGACGCCATGCCTGCGGCGCCGCGGATGGGGCTTGTCGTGGCGGCCTCTGCCGCAGGCACCATCTTCGAATGGTACGATTTCTTCATCTTCGGATCGCTGGCCGCCATCATCGCCAAGCATTTCTTTGCCAGCGCGGGCGACACCCAAGGCTACATCTTCGCGCTCCTCACCTTTGCCGCGGGATTTGCCGTGCGGCCGCTGGGCGCGCTCGTTTTCGGCCGTATCGGCGACCGCACGGGACGCAAGCGCGCCTTCCTCGTCACGATCACCATCATGGGTCTCGCAACGCTGGCCGTGGGCTTCCTGCCCGATTTCGCGCAGATCGGAATCGCAGCGCCTTACGCGCTGGTGGGATTGCGCGTGCTTCAGGGTTTCGCCATCGGCGGCGAATATGGCGGCGCGGCGATCTATGTCGCCGAACATTCGTCCGCGCGCCGCCGGGGTGCGGCGACGGGATGGATACAATCCTCCGCGTCGCTGGGGTTGCTTCTCGCCCTCGTCGTCATCCTCACCACGCGCAAGACGCTGGGCGAAGAATTCTTCGCCGCGTGGGGTTGGCGCATTCCGTTCCTCGTGTCGGCGCTGCTGCTCGCAATCTCGTTGTGGATACGTCTCAAGCTGCACGAATCGCCGATGTTCAACAAAATGTTGAAAGAAGGCCGCGGCTCGAGCGCGCCGCTTTCAGAGACGTTCCTGCACTGGTCCAATCTCAGGATCGTTCTGATCGCATTGATCGGATTGCTGATGGGCCAGGGCGTCGTCTGGTATATGGCGCAGTTCTACACGCAGTTCTTCCTCGAGCGCACGATCCGCGTGGAGCCCGCGATGGTCAATGCGCTGATCATCGCGGTGACGATCGCCAGCGCGCCGCTGCATATGTTCTTCGCATGGCTTTCCGATTTTACCGGACGCAAGCCGCTGATGCTGTTCGGGCTGGCGCTTGCGGTCGTCTGCTATTTCCCCGGCTTCCGGATGCTGACGGAGGCGGCAAATCCCGCCCTTGCCGCCGCGGCCGCGAAATCGCCGGTGACCGTTGTGGCGGCGCCGTCCGGCTGTTCGTTCCAGTTCGATCCCATCGGCAAGGCGAAGTTCACCAGCTCCTGCGACATCGCCAAAGGCGCGCTGGCGAGCGCGGGCGTGCCGTATCTCAACGAAGCGGCGGCAGGCGGATTGGCGCGCGTGCGCGTCGGCAATGCGAACATCGAAAGCCCCGACGGAACCGCGCTCGACGCCGCAACGCTGAAGGCGGCCAGGACGAAATTCACGGCGCAACTCAAAAGCGCGCTGACGCAAGCAGGCTATCCCGCTTCGGCCAGGACCGGCGAGATCGACATAAAGCGCACGATCGGAATCCTGCTTGTCTTCATCGTTGCGGCGGCTGCGCTCTATGGCCCGCAGGCCGCGGCGCTGGTGGAACTGTTCCCCACCCGCATCCGCTACACCGCGCTTTCCGTGCCTTATCATATCGGCGTGGGATGGTTCGGCGGATTTCTCCCGGCCACGGCCTTCGCCATCGTCGCCGCGACGGGAAACATCTATGCGGGGCTTTGGTATCCCGTGATCGTCGCCGCCATCGGCTTCGTGGTGACGTTGCTCTTTCTGCCGGAAACGCGCGGGCGGGATATCGCAGCGTAGGCACGACGCGGGACGGCCCAGGTTCTCAAGTTGCGCGGTTTCATTTATTCCATATTGACTCTATCAAGTTAATCGTGTTACTTCAGATCGTCTGGCCGAAAGATTGCCGGGCGTTCCCCCAACTCGGCGGGCCAGCTCGATGCGCTCCCTTCCTCTTGCATCGGACTGGTCCGTCTCCTTTGCCGCTTCGAATGCCAGGCAATTCCGCAAAAGGCGCGGTGACATGCCCGCCATGGCCCCCGGGAAGGTTTGGAAATTGGTTTGAGGCCCCCGTATTCTCGCCACATCGCGAACTTACCGTCCGTTGAACAGTTATAGTGTCGAGCGAACTATCCCTTCGAAAAGGGAGCTTCATGACCCGCAGATGGATATTGGGCGCGATCCTGTTGACGCTGGCGACGCCGGCCTCGGCCGACAGCTGCGACGCGCTCCTGGCGGCCCATGACAAGGAATTGCACACGCCGCATCGCTACGACAACAAGATCACGCGTGACGACAGGGTCGAATTGGAGCTCACGGAGATTTCCGTCAACGGCCGGAGATTCGTGAAGACGAGCAGCCCGGTCCGGTTGGAGGGTTGGCAAGTCCATCCGTGGGATCCCGACAGGGAAGCTGAAGCCTATCGCAAGGCCAGCGCCAGGAACGAGCCGGACTGTCACGCGGACGGCACGGACACGATCGACGGCGAGCCCGTGGACATCGTCACCTCGATGAACGCCAATGGGTTCACCACGCACACCTGGATTTCCCGCGCAACCGGCCTGCCCGTGAAAGAAGAGAGCGAGCCGCACGAAAGCCAAACGTCGCATTCGACTTACAGCTACAAAGACATCACGGCGCCGGACACGAACTAGAGCGGTTTCGTTCCATCCAAATCCGCTCTAGGTTTCGGCGGCGTGCGTCTCGGCGGTCTTCAGCCAGACGCACAGATTGCCGACGTTCTCGAATCCCAATCCCCGGAGACGCGCGACGAGATCGCTGCGCTCATAGCCCACCATGTCGATTTTTCCAAAGGTGGCCTGGACGAACCCGACCATCTCCGACCAATGCAGAATATCCGTGTCGGGGCAGAAACAGTTTGAGATGCCGAGCACATCGTCCGTCCTGTTGATCGCGCAGCCTGAAACGGCCACACCACCGCGATATCCGATGACGAAGTGCAGTTTGGGGTCGCCAAGAAGGCTGTCGCGGAAAATCTCTTTACCCAGTTGCGGATTGGGGTCCCACGCGGTGCGCCATTGGGACAGCGCATCTGCAGTCCCCACCAGTTCGTAGCGAATCCCGCTTGTTCCCCGTGCCGGCAAAAAATTCGCCGCTTCGAGATAGATCCACTGCGCATCGAACAATCGCGCAAACCCAAATGCGCGCAAATCCAGATTGGCGAAGCTGTCCTTGATCGACCAGTGCGGCCATCCATCGCGCCGGGACGTCTCGTCGATGGCCCGAAATTCCCCATCGGGTCGCCACTCTGGCGCGCGCGTGACCAGGTTGGAGTAGTAGGTCGGCGCCTTCTCCGCCGAGGTCCAGGCCAGCGGCGATCGCAACCATCGGAGGCCATGACCGGCAAAGACGGCTTCATAGAGCCCGAGGTTATTTTCAATCGCCTTTTGGCGCTTCATGTTCGGGGCGGTCCTGTACCCTGCAAAACATTCGAACGAGGTAACAGCCGCAACGTTTCCCAGCCGCTACGCTGCGTCATGCCGCGAAGGGGACATTGCCGCTGTCATTGTAATTCTTCCCGCGGAAAAATCGCAGGCCGCGTATTCAGCGCTTCATGCGCGGCGAGCCCATGAAGTCGCGTTTGCCAAGCGGCGCGCCTTTCGAGCGCAAGATGTCGTAAGCGGTCGCGGCATGAAAATAAAAGTTCGGGAGCGAGAACGACAAAAGAAACCCGCTCGCGGTGAACGGCATTTTCATCCCGCGAATCTCGAACACAACATCATTGGCTTCGAGGGCATTCACTTCGTCCGGCGAGAGTTTCTTGAGCGATGAAAGCGTATCGCCGACGAGTGCCTGAAGCTGAATATAGGTGTGAGGCGGTTTTTCGCCGGGCGGGGTGAACACGCCGCGTTTGATCCCTTCGATGGCTTGCAGCGAATGATGAACTATCGAGTGGATCTGGAAGCTGAACGGCAGCATGTCGGGAATCAACCGCGTCTCCACGATCGTCTCGGGGTCGATGCCCTTGGCATGAAAATGCACCAGGCTTTTTTCGAGCACGCCGCTGGTCGCACCCAGGATCTGCACATAACTCGCGACACTCGCGTCATAAAATGAGATTGCCATTTTCATCGGTCCCCTGAGAGATGGTTGTGGAAGTCACGGTCTATCCGGCATTCCCCGGATGAGCCAACGTCGAAGGCGACATTAGTTCATTTTTCAGTCATTCGATAGAAGGGGAATATCTGGATTCATGAACATTGTGCGATAGGCGACAGCGGCAGCGATTGCCCGACCGTCGCGTTGCGTCAAGCCGCGAAGGGAAACATTGCCGCTGTCATCGTATTTTAAATTGTTTCAAGGCAGGTATTTGAGACGGGTTAGCGACAGCAAGGAGCAGTGATCAACCGCTGTCCTGCGAATGGTCGTTTAAGAAACAAGGTTGACAATTCACCTATTGCCAAGGACTAACTATTCAATTGCCCTGGAGGGAAGCCATGCGCCGCTGCTCTGTATTATTTACTGCATTGTTTGCCGCGATATTTCTGGGTTTCCTGACGAGAACATCACCCGTGCAGTCGGACCAACTATCATCGGGCGCACACACGACTCTGCCTCTTAGTCTTTCATCGCCCCTATCGATCATCAGCAGGTTGAATCTTCGCCCTCGCCACTTCAATCGAACTCACGCTAAGTCTCGTTCGGGCGCAACAATGATCTCGAATTGCGCCGGGCTACAAGACATGAGCCTCTCGGGTAATTACCAGCTTGCAAAGGACATTACAGATTGCGGCACAAATTTTACGCCAATTGGAGGCGGTGGCGCCCCCTTCACCGGGGTGCTTGATGGAAACGGATTCGCAATTGGTCCGTTCACGATCAGTTCGTCGGCCGCTGCCGTTGGTTTGTTCGGCTATGCTAATGGACGCGTTTCAAATGTACGTCTCGTGGGAGTCAACCTATCCTGTACAGCTGCGTGTATCGTTGGTGCGCTAGCCGCCGAAAACGAAGGAGCTATTGTCAACTCCTCAGTGTCGGGCTCGATCACTCTGAGTAGTAGTAGCAGCGTCGGTGGCGGAATCGTTGGCGAGAATGATGGAGAAATTTACTTCTCATCCGCCCACGTCACAATTTCGGGAGCAAATGATAACGGTGGCGCCCTCGGTGGGTTGGCGGCGTCCAACTTCGGTATCATCGGCCAGTCGTACGCAACTGGAAACGTCGAAGCAGGCGGCGGAATCGCGGGGGGCCTTGTCGGAATTGTGCTCAGTGATCCTGATTCAGCGCGAGTAAGCCAATCGTATGCGACCGGAAATGTGACTATGTTGTCGAGCGGATACGTGGGAGGCCTCATCGGCTTCATGGAGGAGACGGGAGGAACAACACTCGTCGTCAATCAGTCTTACGCGGCGGGGAATGTCGAAGCCGGGGACGGCAGCTACGTCGGAGGCTTTGTGGGATGGCAAGACAGCGGCAACATTGGCCAGTCGTTTGCACTAGGCTCTGTGTCTGCGGGAGCGAATGGATTTGCTGGCGGGTTTGGCGGCCTTAGCGGAGGTCCAGTCGCAACTGTTGATCAATCATTTTCTGTTGGGGCAGTATCGGCGGGTTCCAATACTCCTGTCGGCGGATTTTTTGGTTCAGAGTCCGGCAGCGTAACGAATTCATATTGGGATACTCAAACATCAGGGACGACAATCGGCGTCGGTGATGGCAGCAGCTTAGGTATAACGGGTCTACTCACAAGCCAAATGCAGGACGGCTCGCTTGATCACGAGGCTGGATTTGTTCCCACCGTCTGGGAGCCGATGCTGACAAAGGCCGTACAACCCGCGGCCGGCTACTTCCCACAACTTTGGGCGCTTTCGTTCCCAATTAAATCGTTCCCATTAGCCGGTCAGGCGCCCTACGGCAGCGCGAAGAGCAATCCGCTAGGGGCACAGGTAATTACTTTCTTCGATCATTCACTTAGAACGTCAGCGCAATCGGGAATAAATGGCAACCCGTTGACCGCCGCCCTATACGGCGCTTCGTGCGACGGTGCGGTGCTCGCGTTTTCTGGCCAATTGGGTCTGGAACAATATGGGCAGGACACCGCTACATGCGACGAAGCGGGATACGAACAAGACGACAACGGAGATAAGTTCGTAATCAACGGCATCAACTACGTCGGAGATTCGGCCGACAAGAAGGAGGGCTATACCCCCACTCAGTACCTCAATTACGAAGGCCACCCCGGTATCGACTACGGCGCAAAGTACATGCCAGTCTATGCGGCCGTGTCCGGCGTCCTGTTCTACCCCTATCAAGTTATCGGAACTGGACAAGGAAAAACAAAGTACGATACCTACTGTCGATTCCACACGCTTTCGGAAATCCCAGATAGCGCTGCCGCGTATCGAATCTACTACCTGCATTTGCGGACGCATCCCAACGGTCTCGGACTTCCAGGCTTCCCGCCCGATCCTCCCTGTTCAGTGAACCGGTACAACACCCCAGGGCAGCAACAATCGTTCACGCCCGCCTTAGGGTGCTACACCCTCAATGGCCAGCCCTACACGGCGACAACTCTCCCGCTGCCTTCCGGAGTTCACGCAAATGCGGGCTGTGAAATCGCTATATCGGGGGATGCGGGCGTACCGGGGGCGCCGCATCTTCATTTTGAGATACAACAAATCGTCCCATCCGCCGCCATCTCAAAAACTGTCGCGAGCGTCATAAAATATTTCCAGTGTTGGAACGAAAACAATCAATACGCGAGCAAGACCAGCTCATACTGCCTCCCAGCTGACCCCTACGGCTGGGCAGGTCCATCCGGAAGCTGCGATCCATCGCAGTGGCCGCCAAACGGTAACGTAGTGACTGATGAATGGGCCTGTCTTTCGGGCAATGAGGCCAATCGATTTTGGGCTCAATAACGGTGCATTCCCATGGGATCGCGCGGCCCAGAATTCTACGCTACCACCACACGAACGCGAATGAGGTGACAGCAGCAGCTGTTTCCCAGCCGTTATGTCGCGTCAAGCCGCGAAGGGGAACATTGCCACTGTCACCCCATTTTTCTGCTGACCCTGAACTTCCTGTCAGCGTATTTCCTTTAGAGAAAACTAGAGATTGCTATCAATCCCGCAGGAGGAGGTCTCGATATAGGCGACCATTTGCGGTATCCGCCCACTGCAAAGCCAGCACTCGATCAATAATCTGTATATTGCTTGGCACGTCGCCAGTGCATGCGCCGTAGGCAAAGTAGAATGCCAGATCGTGGCGTCGAAGAGACGAACTCAGATTGAGGAAATCAGAGTCGATGGGATGCGGCGCTGAATGTTTTTTGCATTGCGCGACGATCCGGGACCGGCTGGTTCGCTGACGGCCCACGATGTCTGCTATGGGTAGGGTTCGACCAGTGGAGAGACCTGTTGGAATGAACTCGTGTTCCATAATGAGGTACGCCAGCGCAAACGATTCCCAAGCAGAGGCACCTAGCATGTCTAAGAGGGTGTCAAACGCGAACGTGCGAAATTCGCTATTGACCGCCTCATAATCGTGGTGATCTGCCAATATGCGTACGTGTTCCCACATGCTGTCAAATTGATGAACATTGCCTCGTCCCTGAGTTGGTATGAGCCGATATGCATCGGGTAAGAGCGTGATA